>DKME01000117.1 GCA_002469525.1 Actinobacteria bacterium UBA7422 | reverse complement strand
CAGCTCTTTGTGAGAGTCACTTTCAATTCGGGGCAGGTGGTTTCCGGTTGATCCAGTTCAGCCCAGATTCCCGCGACCATGGGTTCAAGGAAAAGCACACCAAACTGACGGATCAGCATGCGCAAAACCTGGTCTTCGGCGGAAGCGTCTGTGCGAGCATGCCCACTTGCCCGCATTTCACTCACCTGACCCGCGCTCATAACAACTAGCCGGGCCAGGATCCCTGCAGACTCACCTCGCTGGTCCAGTAACGCCCTGCGAAGGTAGTCGACGATTTCGGGGCGCTCGACCAGCAGGGATTGAACTCGTGCGTCACGGGATGCGCGATCTCTAGGGCCCTTGGACAGGGCGAACTCGAATTGTTCAATGATTTCTTCTTCGACAGCGACCCGTAACCCGTCTTTCGTACCGAAGTGGTGCTGCACCAGCCCGACCGTGCAGCCGGCGGCAGCCGCCACTTGGCGCATCGAGACGCTATCTATTCCTAATCGCCCGAACAGGTCCAAGGCAACCAGGCGAATTCGCTCGCTGGCAACCTGCTCGGACACGTAAGACACCCCTTTCATCGACAATATAAAAAAAGACTATACACTTGTATTGTACTGGAACTCACACCATTCTTGTTTGCACCTAAGGAGTATTTCGCGCATGTCCGCACCCACCTCAGCAAATGAAGCATTTATCTATGACGTCCTGCGAACCCCTCGGGGAAAGGGCAAGCCCGGTGGCTCGCTCTATGAAGTCAAGCCGGTCGAACTGGTGAGCGGACTACTCAAAGAGATTGCCGAACGTAATCCAAGCTATGACCCCGGCCGGGTGGACGACGTTGTTCTAGGTTGCGTAACCCCTGTTGGCGACCAGGGCGCTGATATTGCAAAAATTTCGTCAATGGTTGCGGGCCTGCCGGAAAGTGTTGCCGGCGTGCAACTCAATCGGTTCTGCGGTTCGGGACTTGAGTCCGTGAACCAAGCAGCTGCACGTATTCGCTCAGGCATGGAAGACATGATCATTGCTGGCGGAGTGGAATCCATGTCACGGGTTCCCATGGGCACCGACGGTGGTGCAATGGCAATGGACCCACAGACAGCATTAGACACAAACTTTGTCCCACAAGGTATTGGAGCTGACCTGATTGCAACGATTGACGGTGTGAGTCGCGAGGACGTGGATCGATTCGCGGTGCGATCACAGGAACGTGCAGCGCGCGCATGGGATGAAGGCCGCTTCGCAAAATCAATTGTTCCCGTCAAGGATCGCAACGGTCTAATGATCTTGGATCACGACGAATATATTCGACGCGGCACAACGGTTGAATCACTGTCAAGTTTGAAGCCAGCGTTTGCCATGATCGGTGAACACGGTGGCTTTGATTCCGTCGCACTCGAGGTGTATCCAAATGTTGACTCAATCGATCACGTGCACCACGCCGGAAACTCGTCGGGAATCGTGGACGGCGCCGCAGTTGTACTGATTGGCAGTGAACAGGTCGGTAAAGACATGGGACTGACCCCTCGTGCACGAATAGTCAGCATGGCTGTAGTCGGCTCTGAACCAACAATTATGCTCACCGGTCCTGCACCAGCAAGCCGAAAAGCCCTTGCAAAAGCAGGCCTAACAGCCGAAGACATGGATATTGTCGAGATCAACGAAGCATTTGCATCGGTCGCATTGCGTTTACAAAGCGAACTCAACATTCCAGACGAAAAACTTAACCCCAATGGTGGCGCAATTGCAATGGGTCACCCACTTGGCGCGACCGGCGCGATAATTCTTGGCACACTCGTTGACGAACTTGAGCGCACAGGTGGTCGCTACGGACTGGCCACACTCTGTATTGGTGGCGGCATGGGCATTGCAACAATCGTCGAGCGAATCTAAGGGCTGAAAAAATGATCAACTTTGAAAAGGACAATGACGGCTTCGTAACTCTCACTATCGATGACCCGAACGCTGGCGCGAACACCATGAACCAAGCATTCTCGGAAAGCTTCGCGGCAACACTTGACCGCCTTGAATCTGAGAAAGACTCAATCAACGGTGTGATCGTTGCAAGTGGCAAGAAAACTTTCTTCGCAGGTGGTGACCTCAAGTCACTGATCAGTGTCGGTCCAGACGACGCGCAGCGCCTATTTGAGCAGGTTGAGGGAATCAAATCACTGTTGCGACGGCTAGAAAAATATGACCGCCCAACAGTTGCCGCGATCAATGGCGCAGCCCTCGGTGGTGGACTCGAACTCGCACTCGCCTGCCACCACCGGATTGCCGTAGACGACAACAAGACCGAGATCGGGTTCCCTGAAGTAACACTCGGACTGCTGCCAGGCGCGGGTGGCGTAACCCGCTCGGTGCGCAAACTTGGAATTGCCGCAGCACTTGTTGATTGGCTACTCCAAGGCCAGCGCTACAAGCCGGCAAAGGCCAAGGAAAAAGGTTTGATCGAAGACCTCGTGGCAACCCGCGAGGAACTCTTGCCCGCGGCGCACGCATGGTTAGTTGCAAACAAGGAAAATGAAAGTGCACGCGTGGCGCCATGGGATGTCAAGGGTTACAAGATCCCCGGTGGAACCCCCAGCACGCCGGCTTTTGCGGCGAACCTGCCCGCTTTCCCAGCGAACTTGCGCAAGCAACTTAAAGGCGCAGATATTCCCGCACCAAAAGCAATCATGGCCGCGGCGGTTGAAGGTGCCCAGGTTGATTTTGACACTGCAAGCCGGATCGAGTCCCGCTACTTCACCGAACTTGCAACCGGCCCCACCTCAACGAACATGATTCAGGCATTTTTCTTTGACCTGCAAAGTCTGACGGGTGAAGCACTTCGCCCCTCTGGTTTTGACAAGCGCAAGGTTGCCAAAGTTGGCATTCTTGGTGCCGGCATGATGGGCGCCGGAATCGCATACGAGTGCGCACGTGCCGGCATGGAAGTTGTACTCAAAGACGTCACGCAGGCCAATGCCGAAAAAGGCAAGGCCCACTCGGAGAAAATTCTTAACAAGGCCGTGGGCCGCGGTCGCATGACCGAGGAAAAGCGCGATGGGATTTTGGCACTCATCACACCGACCGAGTCTGCAGCTGATCTTGCCGGCATTGACGTCCTGATCGAAGCCGTCTTTGAAGACGCGGACCTCAAGGCAAAGGTTTTCGCCGAAGCACTTGAATTCATTTCCGATGATTGCCTGTTGTGCTCCAACACGTCAACACTTCCCATCACCGGGCTGGCGCGCAATGTACCCCGGCCCAGTGATTTCATCGGTCTGCATTTCTTCTCACCCGTGGACAAAATGAAACTCGTAGAAATTATTAAGGGCGAACAAACATCAGAGGAAACTGTTGCTCGCGCAATTGACATTGTGCAACAGATTCGCAAAATCCCGATCGTGGTCAACGACAGTCGTGGCTTCTACACCAGCCGCGTATTTGGCACCTTGATCAGTGAAGGTGTTGCCATGGTCGGTGAAGGCTGCGACCCAGTAACAATTGAACGCTCGGCAACCCAGGGTGGTTTCCCCGCACCACCACTTGCCATGTTGGACGAAGTTTCATTGACACTCACCCAACATATTCGTGCAGAAGCTGAGAAAGCGGCACAGGCCGCGGGCATCGAATTACCCAGTGAAGTTGGCGCAGAGGTAATCGGTCGCATGGTCAACGAATTCGGTCGCAAGGGCCGTGCCGCTGGCGCAGGTTTCTACGACTACCCAACCGATGGTTCACCTAAGACACTATGGCCAGGGATCCGGGAGCACTTCACTACCGGTACGCAGTACCCAATTGCTGACATGGAAGACCGCTACCGGTTCATCATGGCTTTGGAAACCGCGAAGTGCATCCAGGAGGGTGTCCTCACCGACACTGCTAGCGCAAATATTGGTGGAATTTTTGGAATCGGATTCCCGCCCGCAACAGGGGGTCCGGCTCAATACATGACCAATTACGCCGGTGGTCTTTCAGGTTTCGTTTCGCGCGCTCAGGAGCTCGCAGCCAAGTACGGCGATCGTTTTGAGCCCAACGCATGGTTGGTGGAGCGAGCAGCCTCCGGCAAAGGTTTGATCGGTGACTAACCAGCAAGTGCACAGTCTCGATTTGCTCGCAGGAGTCAGGATCGTTTCACTTGCCGTCAATATCCCTGGGCCCCTCACCGCCGCCAGGCTTACCCAGCTTGGAGCACGGGTCACTGCGGTTCTTCCGCCCAGTGGCGACCCGCTACAGATTTACTTACCGCAGTGGTTTGACGACCTTCATGTTGATCAGGAGGTAGTAACCCTTGACCTGAAATCACCCGAAGGAATCGCGGAACTCGATTCCCTGTTGACCCAAGCCGACATTCTGATTACAGCTTCTCGCCCGAGCGCGCTGGCGCGCCTTGGAATGGACTCGCATTCTGTTTCGGTGAAACATCCACGACTGTGTCACATAGCAATTGTTGGTGAGTCTGGTGAGCGCGCCGATAGTCCAGGACACGACTTGACCTACCAAGCGATCAACGGTTTGGTAAATCCACCAGCAATGCCAACGACTTTGATCGCCGACATGGCCGGAAGCGAACGAGCAACGCAAATGGCAATCGCTGCACTGCTACACCGCGAGCGCACCGGCGTGGCAATGCACCTGGAAGTTGCCCTCGCTGGCGTCGCGCACGACATGGCCGAACCACACCGCCGAGGTCTCACCAAACCTGGTGGTGGACTTGGTGGTGGCCTCGGCCTTTACGGGATTTATGAAACCCAAGACGGTTGGATCGCCCTCGCGGCGATCGAGCCCCACTTTGCGCAACGAACTCTCAGCGAACTCAAAGTTGACGGAAGCATCGAAGGTTTCGCAAAAGTCTTTGCAACGAAGACTTCACAACAGTGGGAACACTGGGCCAGAGAAAAAGATGTACCACTAGTAGAAATTCCTCAGTAGAAACAGCGTAAAAGGAGCCAACATGTTGATGCCTCAACCTTATGAATCCCCATGGATGACCGATGACGTAAAGCCGGTTGCCGAACTCGCCCAGACTTTCTTTGCAAAGGAAGTCGTTCCCAACCTTGACCGGTTCGGTGAGAACCATCAGGTGGACCGGGAGTTGTGGAATAAAGCAGGGGATGCTGGATTGCTGTGCATCACGATCCCAGAAGAGTACGGAGGTGGAGGTGGAGACTTCGCACAGGAGGCTGCGGTCATTTGGGAACAAGGCATAAGCACCGACGACAGTTTTGGTTACGTGGTCCATTCCACGATTGTCGCGCCGTACATATTTAAATATGGCACTGAAGAGCAAAAACGTAAATGGCTCCCCAAACTTGCCACCGGTGAACTTGTCGGCGCCATTGCAATGACCGAGCCCGGTGCAGGATCTGACCTGCAAGGAATTCGTACCACAGCCAAACGCGAGGGCGACCAGTACGTGATTAACGGCAGCAAGACTTTCATTACCAACGGATCCCATGCCAACTTGATTGTTGTCGTGTGTCGCACCGGCGGCGAGGGTGCAAAGGGAATTTCGCTCATCCTCATTGAAACCGAAGGCCTTGCTGGTTTCGAACGCGGTCGCGTCCTCCAAAAAATTGGGCAACACGGTCAGGACACCCGCGAACTCTTCTTTGCGGACATGAAAGTCCCCGTTGAGAATCTGCTCGGAACGCAGGAAGGCCAAGGCTTTATCCAACTCATGGAAGAGTTGCCCCAAGAACGTTTAGCCATTGCTATCTCGGCAGTCTCCTCGGCCCAAGCAGCAACAGAACTCACAATCGAATACGCCAAGCAACGTGAAGCTTTCGACAAACCAATTCTGAATTTTCAAAACACAGGTTTTGTGTTGGCAGAAGTCACAACCGAAGTTATGGCAGCACGAGCATTCCTTGACTACTGCATTGGATTACACACTCAAGGAAAACTTGATGCTGCAACAGCCTCGCGAGCCAAGTACTACTGCACCGATATGCAAGTATCCGTGATCAGCCGTTGCGTGCAAATATTCGGCGGCTACGGATTCATGGCCGAGTACCCGATCGCGCGCATGCATGCTGGTGCCCGGGTGCAACCAATTTACGGTGGCACCAATGAAGTTATGAAAGTTCTGATTTCTCGGACGTTGTAGCTCGCCGATTACGACCGACAACGATAGCGGCAACACCAACAAGCACCACGAGAATAACGAGGCTGACAACCAACCCCGAATTCGAACTCAGGGTGTTGACAACCCAGGCTTGTGCATCGGTGACCACACCGATAATTGGGTCACCAATTTGCTCACCGGAGTTCACCCGCCACTCGAACCACCCAAACCAGGTGACGTAGATCCCGGCCAGAATTACCAGACTCCCCGTGATCCGTGAAATCACGCCAGACTTGGCGCGCATCCACACACTCACCTGTGAACCAACGAGTGCGGTAGATACAGCAATTACGGTAACGGCAGCCCCCATGCCTAATGCAAATGCAATAAAAGTAAAGACGATCCCAAAAAAATCACTCGAGCGTATCGAGGCACCGGTGACCGCGAGGAAAGGTCCAAATGTGCAGGACAGGGAAACGATCGCGAAAGTGAATCCGTAGCCGACTTGGGAAATCCAACGCTCACCCGGCGCCCAACCTCGAATTAGGCCAGCACCACTTCCAATCTTTCGCCCAAGTAACAACCAAAAACCGAGTCCGACAATTAGAAACCCAACAACGATTGTGACTATTGGTAGATATTGAGATATTGCCGATGCAAAGGGAGCAAACACCAACCCAAAAGTCCCAAACACCAGAATGAAACCAACGGTCATGCCCGATGCAAAACGCAAGCCACCAACAAGTGCCTGCGCTTTGCTGCGCCCTTCATTTGCCGCGGCAATCATGCCCATGTAGGCAGGCAGCAAGGCGAAGCCGCACGGATTAAAAGTTGCGAGTAATCCCGCAATGATCGCGAGGGAAAGTGTTGCGGTATCCATGTGAAGTTACCCGAGGTTTGCTGCCCTCTCGAGTATCTCCTCTTTATCTAGCGATCCAGCAACTACATCGATCGAACCGTCAGCACCAATGAAGGCGAAAGCTGGCTGTGACGCGACACCAAAAACACTCCACACCTCTGCATCGGGATCGTTCAGATTAGAGATGTTCCCGATCCCGGTGTCCGAGACGAAGGTGTCCATTTCTTCGGTTGAACCGAGTGCGGCAACTCCAACAACGTCAACGCTGCCATCAAGTTCACTGGCAACTTCTGAGATTGTGGGCGCTTCACCACGGCAGACCGAACACCACGGTGCCCAGAACCACATGATTGTTGGCTTTCCCTCGTAAGTTGCCTGGGTTACAGACTGACCATCAAGGGTCGTACTTGAAAACACGGGCAAAGGATTAGCAACAACTGCCGGTTCCACCGATTCCATGTCACTTTCAACAGTTTCTTCGGTCGGCGCCATCTCGCTACTTTCATCGGTCAGCCCGCCCACGGATTCACTCGCGGATTCAGTTACGGATTCACTTACGGAGCCCGCGTCATCCATGCTCGACTCGTCCATGTCTGAGGAACACCCAGCCAGTAGTAGTGCTCCAGCTGCAAGGCCGGCGATTGACACTGTCAATTTTGAGGTAGTTCGTGAAGTCTTCATAGGGGTGTGACGCAGCCTAAGACATTTGGTTCCACTTTCAACCAACTTTGAACGGGCAAGACCGGTGGAAGAACACATGACCAGGGGACGTGCGCGAAATTAACTCCCCGAGATCAGTTTTGCCTTAGCGGCAGTAAATTCTTCTTCTGAAAGTACTCCGGCCGCCTTCAAGCCTGCAAGTTTTTCCAATTGCGCGATCATGTCCTCGCCAGCTGATGCTGGTGCAGTTGCCGGAGGGGCAACTACTGCCTCCTGCTGTGC
>DKME01000068.1:17619-27999 GCA_002469525.1 Actinobacteria bacterium UBA7422 | reverse complement strand
GGCGATCCCCCGGATCGTGGTTGCAGGTAGGACCACATGACGGATCGCGATGCTGATCGAGCGTCCTGCCCCGGCGCGATATCCCCGAGCCGCACGATTCCCGCGCTGGCGCCACCGGTCGGCAGTGTCGCTTCCTGGATAGTCGAGGACCGGTAAAACAACGCGGAGGTGTTGTCGCACGGCGATGGACCCGCGAGTTTGCCCGACGACGAGCGGGGGCGGCGGCACGCGTTCCCTGACAGCGGGAACGAAACCTTCTCGTACCCGGCCGGAGCGATCAACTGCTCAACGTCATCCACCTGTCGCTTCGCCCACTGGGTCGAATTGTTCGTGGCTTCCTGCAGGCCGATGACGTCAGCGTTGGACGTGGCGATGACGCGGGCGACGCGCTCGCGGCGCAGGCTCCACGGGAGCCCGGCCTCGTCTCCACAGTTGACCTTGCAGATATTGAACGACGCGAACGTGAGGGTGGCCGGCTGCGCGGGAGCTACAGGCTCCATGGCGGGCTGAACGGCGGGCTCGACGCCTGCCGCGGGGGCGGCCGGGAGCGCGACCGCAGCAGCGAGCACGCCGGCGACCGCGAGTCGAAGACCCCTCATGTGCGCCCTCCTTTTTGCAGGATCCGTCACGAATTGGTTTCGGACCGTTTCGCCGTAGGCGTCCACGAACGCAGAAGGAGCTGATGCAGGGCAACAACAATGCAGCTTAAAAAGAGTGTCTCCCCGGGGTCGGAGACCCCGAGGAGACACTCCATGGCGTCTGTTCGCTGCCTACTGGATCTTCATCGCGAGGCGGAATCGATCCATCGGGTCGATCTCGTGATCGGCGCTGTCGTCGCCGACCGCCAACTCCACGAAGGCGATGTCAGCGCCGGTCAAGACGCTGTCGCTGATGCTGTAGGAGCCCACCGGCGTGCCGGCATCGCGGCCGATGTTCGCGGTTTCCTCCGCCGACCAGATCATCGGATGGGTGATTTCCACGCGGCCTTTCGCTACCGGGGCCCCGTCGACGCTGAGGGTGACGTCCCCTCCTTTGCCGAGTCCACCACCGTCGTAGGCGAACTCGAACATGACCCGGTGCTCACCGACATCAATTCGTGTGTCGGCGCGCGTCTCGAACTGGTGGATGCCGAGGGTGTTGTAGACGTAACACAGGTGCCCGTCATCGAGGTAGACCGACCAGCCACCAAACCGCCCACCCTGAGCCATGATGACCCCGGTCGCGCCTGCCTCGCGAACATCGATTTTCGCCTCGAGAGACCAACTCTTGTTCTTGGTGTTGACGACGGAGTTCTCCGACAATCGCCCCATCCCAGCGAACAGGATCTGCCGATTCCCGTGAATCAGCGTCGGCCGTCCGGCCAGTTCTGGGATGAGCCTTTCCGACGCGCGGTCATCGAGTGGGATCACGTTGTACTTCGTCGCTTCGATCAAGAAGAGCCGCTGCAACTCGGCCAACTTCTCTGGATTTTGAGACGAAATATCCCGAGCTTGCGTGAAATCACTGGACCCGTCATACAACTCCCACTGGTCCTCATCGAACGGTGGAGGTTGACCGACGAGATCCCAGGGTGTCCTGTGCTTGGTGACGGCGCTCCACCCCTTGTAGTAGACGCCCCGGTTACCCACCATCTCGAAGTACTGCAGGTCGTGCTCCTCAGGTGCCTGGACGTCGTTGAAGGAGTAGCACATGCTGGTTCCTTCATAAGGGCTTTGCATGACGCCGTTGACGAATTGCGGTTCCGGTATGCCCGCGGCCTCGAGCACCGTGGGGGCGATGTCGATCACGTGGGTGAACTGATCGCGTAACTCCCCTTTGGCGTCGATACCTGCGGGCCAGTGCACGATGGTTCCGTTCCGAGTCCCTCCCCAGTGGGAGGCCACCTGCTTGGTCCACTGGAACGGGGTGCACATGGCCCACGCCCATCCGACCGAGTAGTGGTTATAGGAGTCCGGAGAGCCGAAATCGTCGATGACGGAGGCTAAGAACTCCGGCGTCTCCAACGACGCCATGCCGTTGAAGTTGGCCATCTCGTTGAAGGAGCCGTTCATGGTGCCTTCGGCTGACGCGCCGTTGTCGCCGAGGATGTAGTAGATGAGCGTGTTGTCCAGGGCACCCATCTCTTCGATCGCGTCAATGACCCGGCCGATGTGGTAATCGGTGTGCTCCAAGAACCCGGCGTAGACCTCCATCTGGCGGGCCAGGATCGGCTTCATCTCATCCGGCATGTCCTCCCAGGCGGGAATCTCCTCGTGCCGCGCGGGAAGTTCGGAGTGTGCGGGGATCATGCCCTGGGCCTTTTGTCGCTCGAAGATTTCATCGCGCACCGCGTCCCACCCGGCGTCGAACGTGCCCTTGTACCTGTCCGCCCACTCCTTCGGCACGTGATGCGGCGCGTGGCATGCACCTGTCGAGAAGTACGTGAAGAACGGCTTGTCGGGCATGAGGGCCTTCTGCTGGTGGATCCACCCGATCGCCTTATCCGCAAGATCCTCCGTGAGGTGGTAGCCCTCCTCCGGGCTTTTGGGCGGATCGATGGGGCTGTTGCCTTCGTACAGGGCAGGGTCGTACTGATTCGCCTCACCCGCAATGAAGCCGTAGAAGTACTCGAAGCCGACTCCACCCGCAGGCCACGCATCGAAGGGCCCCATCGGCGACGCCAAGTACGGCGCCACCTCGTGGCACTTGCCGAACATGGACGTGGCGTATCCGTTGTACTTCAGCGTCAGCGGCAACGACGCCTTCGTGTTAGGAACCAAGGCGTTGTTCCCCGGCGCCGCCGTTGCGAACTCGGTCACCATTCCGAATCCAACGGAGTGGTGGTTGCGCCCGTGAAGGAGCGCCGCCCTCGTCGGAGCACACAGCGCCGTCGTGTGGAACCGGTTGTACGACAGGCCGTTCTTAGCAAGGCGGTCAGCTACCGGGGTGTTGATGAACCCGCCGAACGCGCTCGAGGCACCGAAGCCCACGTCGTCCAACAAGATCACCAGGACGTTCGGGGCTCCCTCGGGTGGCCGAAGCGGCTCGATGGGTGGATACGACGTATCCGGGTCCTTTGCGTCGAACGTCGTGAGTCCCGGCTTCGGTATATCCGGAACGGGCAGCACCGTCCGGGGTGCGCTTGCAGGTGCCATCGTATTTATCCCTTCGACAGGTGCCTAGGTGTAGGTCTTAGCTGCTCTTGTCTTCTTTCGAGTGCTGTAGTTGCTTCTCGAGGTCGTGGATTCGATTCTGCAGGTGCTCGTACTCGTGACTGACGTACCCGCCGACATCGTCTCGCTTGTAGATGACGACGGCCAAGGCAGCGCCCACGACGGCGATCCCTGCGATGATGCCGAATGCTTTCATTGTCTTCTCCTTCTCTCGTTAACTAATTCCCGGTGTCTACGCCTTTGTGATGTCGCGCCCATGCACGGACAGAGCCCAGATCACAAATACCGACACTGTGATGATGATGACCGACCATAACGGGTACCACGGAAGCCATGCGAAGTTGGCAATAGCTGCGATCGCGGCGACGATGATCCCGACGACTCGCGCCCACATCGCTCCCCGGAAGAGGAAGAAACCGGCAAGGGCCAGAACGAGCCCGATAAGCAGGTGTATCCATCCCCACGTGCTGATATCAAACTGGAAAATCCATACCTCGCCGACCACGTAGAAAGTGTCGTTCACGATCGCGACAAGACCGGAGATCGCCTGGAATACGCCGATCATGATCAGCAGAATCGAAGCAAAGATGGTCCAACCGACGGCTGCGTCGCTGTAGTTTTCTTGGCGTGTACTCATAAGGCTCCCTGGCTCTCGACCGCGGCGACCAAACGGCCGCCGGACATGAATCTTACTGCAGAGGGCGACCGCGGATTGCCTTTCCGCGGGACAATCGGAGCCAATATGTCTCAGGAGGAGGGCTGGAACTAGCCCCAGGCGGCGTCGGTGACGATCCCGTCGTTGACGTCAAAGGTCAACCGGTCGATGTTGTAGTCCATGGTCACTGGTTGGGGAACACCGTCGAGGCTGCCGACGCGCCACTGGTAACCGGCGCTCTCAGCGAACTCCGCAGCTTCCGCGGTCGGCATTTCGGCTTTCAGCAGCTCAGCGCGGAATTGTTTGCGCGCCTTGGCGTCAGACACCGCGCATGCGACGCGGTTGCCGTTAGTGTCCAACTTCTTGTTGACTTTGTAGACCTTCTTGTTGACCTCCGCGGGACCGAAGCCGTCAGCACGCGCGCGATCGCCAGCCGCCGAAGATTTGGCAACACCCCGTGGGTAGTACTTGCGCATCTTCTTGCACGACCGGTAGGAGGTCGACTCGTCGACAAACTCCTCGGAGGCAGCCTGGTCACCCACCTGCGGGTAGTCGGACGACGCGGATGCAGCGGGTGCAAGGGTAAGCACCAGCCCCACCATCGCAGCACAGGCGACAGGGGCACTGCGGGTCCAAGGCTTCATCTCCCGAGGATAAGTCACGATGCGGTTCTACTGTTCAGCGCCTGCCTCAGGGGCTGAAGCTGCTGAAGCCAAACAGTCCCGAAACCCAGTCGGCAATGGAGTTCAGGAAATCTTGAAGCCGGCGCAGCCGCCGGCTGACTTGGCGTGTTGCGGTTGTGGGCGGCGGGTGCCTAACTGGGAGTACCGCGGACCGTCCCCAAGGGACCAGTACCGGTAGAGGGTGGCCCTGGAAACGCGGGCCTCGAGTGCGGCTTCCGATGCGGTGAGCCATTCATTTGTGGTGTTCATGCTCTTCCACTGTGTCGAGGTCTGCGCACAGCGCACTAGGCGCGCGACGGTCTGGGACACTTGTGGGCAGAACGGTTGGTTATATAGTCGCGTTGGAGGTTTGCGGGGCGGGCACGGGGCGCTCCGAGGGTAAAAATCCGGAAACTTAGGATTTCCCTCATACATTCCCGGGTCGTCTAGCGGCAGGACAGCGGACTTTGAATCCGTCAACGGAGGTTCGATCCCTCCCCCGGGAGCAAGCGGTAACTAGGCTTAAACCTGTGCGTCCACCAATTGTGATCATCCTCGCTGCAGGCGAGGGAACCCGGATGAAATCTTCAACGCCCAAAGTTCTCCACGAAATCGCTGGGCGCAGCCTGCTCGGTCACGTGATTGAAGCCGCCGCAACTATTGAGCCTGAGCATCTCGTCGTGGTTGTGGGCCACGGTGGTGAAAGCGTCAATGCGCACCTAGAAGAAGTTGCACCGTGGGTGATCACGGTTGAACAAACCGAGCGCAATGGAACAGGGCACGCCGTCCGCATCGCATTGGAGTTTTTAGTCGAGCGCGGTGTTGAAATAGGAGAGTCACCGGTTGTCGTATTGACGGGCGATACGCCGCTGCTTACCGGAGCGTCTCTCATCAATATGTTAAAACAACATGTCGAAGCGGGTGCTCAAGCCAGTGTTCTCACCACTGAATTCGACAATCCATTTGGTTACGGGCGCATAATTCGCTCAGGCAATCAAGTCGTTGGAATAGTTGAAGAAAAAGACGCCACGTCGCAGCAGCGCGAAATTCGAGAAATCAACTCAGGAATGTATTCATTTGGTGGCGCGTCATTGCAGGAAGCAATTACTGGATTGAACAGGAATAATTCACAGGGCGAGGAATACCTGACCGACGTTATCGCGATTTTGACCTCGCGAGGGGAAACTGTTATTGGCGTTACAGCACAAGATTCAAGTGACATTCTCGGAATCAATGATCGAGCGCAGTTGTCCTGCGCTGCTGCAATCATGCGTGATCGGATCAATGCGAACTGGATGAAAGCAGGCGTCACCATGCTTGATCCAGCAAGTACCTGGATTGACGTTGACGCGGAGTTGGCACCGGATGTAACCCTGCTGCCGCAAACAATTCTACGTGGGCCCACATCAATTGAATCTGGTGCGGAAGTTGGTCCTGGAACAACGCTGATTTCAGCGGAGGTAGGTGCGAATGCAACCGTTCGTCACACGTGGGCCGAACTCGTGGTAATCGGGGCGGGTGCGAATGTAGGCCCGTATACCTATCTTCGGCCAGGAACAGTGATCGGCGACTCGGGTAAGGCCGGTGCATTCGTTGAGATAAAGAATTCGCAGCTAGGGGACGGTTCGAAGGTTCCACATTTGTCGTACGTCGGTGACGCCACGATCGGTTCTGGCACCAACATTGGCGCCGGCACAATATTTGTGAACTATGACGGTGTAGAGAAAAACCACACAACCGTTGGCGACCAGGTCAGGGTTGGCTCAGACAACATGTTGATCGCTCCGATTGTGATCGGTGACGGGGCCTATACGGCAGCCGGTTCGGTAATAACCGAAGACGTCCCGGCGGGATCTATGGCCGTGGCCCGGGCGAAACAACGAAATATCTTGGACTGGGTGCTCCGAAAGAGACCGGGCACCGGCTCCGCGCAAGCGGCACAGAGGGCAACGCAATCCGACAAATAGGGACATGGAAAGGTTGCCCCTAGATCGCAACCAGAAAAGGTGGAGCAGTGGCCGAAAAGTCAGTCCCAACCCAAAAGCACCTCCTGCTTCTCTCTGGCAGGGCGCACCCTGAGTTGGCCGACCAGGTTGCTGAGCACCTGGGAATAGATCTCACCCCGGTTACCGCACACGACTTTGCCAATGGCGAGATCTTCGTTCGTTTCCGTGAGTCGGTCCGCGGTGGTGACGCATTTGTTATGCAAAGCCACACAACCCCAATTAATAAGTGGATCATGGAACAACTGATCATGATTGACGCACTCAAGCGCGCATCTGCAAAACGAATTACAGTTGTAGTTCCTTTCTACGGCTACGCACGTCAAGACAAAAAGCACCGCGGTCGCGAGCCAATTTCAGCCCGCCTTATGGCAGATCTTTTCAAGACCGCTGGAGCTGACCGCCTCATGACCGTTGACCTGCACACTTCCCAGATTCAAGGCTTCTTCGACGGTCCGGTCGACCACCTCTTCGCACTTCCTCTGCTTGCATCCCATGTCGCGACCAAGTTGGACAGCAGCAAGATCACGGTAGTTTCCCCCGATGCTGGGCGAGTCCGTGTAGCCGAGCGTTGGACCGACGTTCTTGGTGCTCCGCTAGCAATTATTCATAAGCGTCGCGATCCGGATATCCCCAATCAGGTCCGAGTTCTTGAGGTCGTGGGTGATGTCAAGGATCGAATTTGTGTTGTCGTCGACGACATGATTGACACCGGTGGCACGATTGTGAAGGCCTCTGAGACTTTGTTCGAAAACGGTGCGTCCCAGGTGATCGTCGCGGCAACCCACGGAATCCTCAGCGACCCGGCACGTGAACGTTTGCAGAACTCGAATATCTCCGAAGTGATTGTCACTGACACGCTACCGATCCCTGAGGAACGTCGATTCGAGAAACTTACGGTTCTTTCAATTGCACCACTATTGGCCACAGCAATCAACGAGGTATTCACCGACGGGTCTGTTACCAGCATGTTTGAGGACGAAGACGCCGGTTCGCAGACCTCCTCGCACTAGTTCAAAGAGCACTTTGTAGACTCCGGTAGTTCCTCGGCGAGGGTGTTTCACAACTTGACACCGTTATCGACGTGTTCGGGCTTTAGCCCCTCTCCTTGGCGCGCGAATGCAACACCACATGTGCCTAATTACTACAAGGAGACTTCGTGACCAACGTCAACATCACCGCTTCCCCCCGCTCAGAGTTCGGCAAGGGCGCTTCCCGCCGAATTCGTCGCGGCGGTCAGATTCCTGCTGTTCTGTATGGCACCGACACCGCACTTATGCACGTCACCCTGCCTGAGCACGAACTCAACTTGGCACTTCGCAAGCCACGTGTCGTACTGAACATTGCATTTGACGGCCAGACTTACCTGACCAAGCCACGCGACATTCAGCGTGACCCAGTTCGTTTAAACCTGGAACACCTCGACCTTCTTGTGATCACCAAACAGGAAGCAGCACTTCGTAGCGACTACGCAGATGCCGTTGCACAGGTGCACGCTGCCGCCGAAGAAGCCGGCCTCGACTCTGCCATGGTTATGCAGTCATGGGAAGAGTCTGTTGCAAATGGGGAACTTCCCCTTGCCGCTGTTGGCCACGCAGTTGCTGACGCTAAGGAAAAGGCAATTGAACTGGCGGCTGCCGCTGCCGCTGCCGCTGCTTCGGAGGACGCTGCGGCGATTGCAAGTGCATTGGATGCAGCTACACCTGCTGAGCCTGCTGAGCCTGCTGAGCCTGCTCACGCAGAGTAATGACCTTCGTTATCGCGGGGCTGGGAAATCCCGGCCCCGCATACGCTGGCACCAGGCACAACATTGGTGCAATGGCGGTGGCGGAACTCGCATCACAGCTCTCGGTGAAGCTGTCTCGACACAAGAAAGCTTTTGCTGGAGTGGGAGAGTCTCATATTGGGATCCCAGGCTCGCAGCAGAGCGTGGTTTTGGCAATCCCGTTGTGTTACATGAACGAGAGCGGAGGCCCGATCAAGTCGGTCCTAGATTTTTACGACGTCCCTCCAGAGAATTTGATTGTCGTCCATGACGAATTAGATATTGACTTCTCCACAATCCGTCTTAAGTTCGGTGGCGGTGATAACGGGCACAATGGGCTAAAGAGCATTAAAAAATCAATTGGAACGGGTGATTATCACCGGGCCAGATTGGGAATTGGTAGGCCACTAGGCCGCCAAGCACCAGCTGACTTCGTTCTCTCACCGTTTAGTTCAAGTGAACGAAAAGAACTACCTGAGTTTCTTGGTCGCGCGTGTGATGCACTCGAGTCCCTTGCGACCGACGGTTTAGAAAGATCTCAAAGCAAGTTCAACAGTTAACGCTAGTAAAGGTGATCACATGGTTGAAATGAATGACGCTGAACTCTCACGGTCAGTTGCACAAGAAGCGGGGCAACTATTGTTGAAGTTGCGCGAAGACTTCTTCCTCGCGCATCCAGCTGAAACGATTGACAAAACAATCAGTGACCTTCTGCGCGACCAGGCTGACCGTGCGGCCCACCTTTTTATTATGGACAAACTGTCAACGGCCCGACCACGTGATGCGATTCTGAGTGAGGAGGGAAAAGACAACGATGAACGGCTCTCGGCCGATCGCATCTGGATAGTTGACCCACTCGACGGGACATGGGAATACGGGCAAAACCGGAAAGACTTTGCGGTGCACATTGCGTTGTGGAATGCACAAGAGCAAGTGCTCAGCGCTGGCACCGTGGATCTACCAGACCAAGGCATGACGCGAAGCGTTCTTGACACCGTGGAGGTTCCAACCAAAAAGGATTCAATTATTCGGGTTGTTGCATCTCGATCGCGACCACCTGCCACGCTGAAAGAAATAGTTTCCAGACTTGGGGAATTGCTTACCGAGGCAGGAATTTCGCATTCAGGGGTGGAGATCGTTGATGTCGGATCGGTTGGTGCAAAGGTAAATGAAATCTTGTGCGGGCGCGCAGACGTGTATGTGCACAACACGGGCTTTTTTGAATGGGATGTTGCGGCCCCTTACATTGTTGCTGAGCATTACGGCCTTGTTGCTTCACATATGACGGGAGAGCCGATCACGTTTAATCATATGCCGCCCTATGTCACAGACCTTGTTGTTTCCCGCTCCGAGTTATACCCCCACGTCTTACGAGCAATCAAGGAAACACAGGGAGCGTGAGCGCGACACAGCCACTTGCCGGACTCCTTGAATTGGTTCGTGCTGATCCGGCATTTCTTGCGATTTTGGAAGCGTCCAAAATCGCACGCACGGTCGACGTAGTCGGTCCAAGCGTTGTTTATCCGCTAGTTGCCGCCCAAATCGTTCAGTCACAGAGTGTGCGGCCGGAAAGCCCCGGTGTAACACTGATACTGACCACGACAGGACGTGCGGCCGACGAGCTTGCAACTGAACTTAGCGCCTATATTCCAGCTGACGGAATCGCTGTTTTCCCGAGCTGGGAAACCCTCCCGCACGAGCGTCTTTCCCCTTCGGCGGACACGGTGGGTAAGCGCATGGCCGTGTTACGCAGGCTTGCACACCCGCTCGCGGGCAACCCGCACACTCCACCGATCACTGTCCTGATCACATCTGTTCGGGCAGCACTGCAACCGATCGTTGCCGACTTGGGTGATCAGCCACCCGTAGAACTGAAAGTGGGGGATCAAGCCTCACTCACAGAAACTGTGACGCGATTGGTAGGACTGGGCTATGAAAGAGTTGATCTGGTTGACCGGCGCGGTCAAATCGCTGTCCGCGGCGGAATCCTAGATATTTTCCCACCAACCCAAGAGCATCCGATCCGGATTGAATTCTGGGGAGACGACGTCGAGGAACTTCGCTTCTTTGCAGTGGTTGACCAGCGTTCACTCGAGGTCGCTGAACATGGCCTTTGGGCGCCGCCTGTTCGGGAATTACTTCT
>DKME01000068.1:0-17597 GCA_002469525.1 Actinobacteria bacterium UBA7422 | reverse complement strand
GTAGCGGCAATGTGTGAACAAATATCCAATGGCGTTTCAGTTGAGGGCATGGAATCGTTGTCTTCCGCCCTTGCAGGGGAGATGAAGCCGTTGCACGAGCTGCTCCCGCAGGAATCCAGCTTGATTTTGGTTGAGCCGGAACGCATTCTTTCCCGTGCACTCGATGTCGTGAAGACAGCGGAAGAGTTTTTGACCGCCGGGTGGCACAGTGCAGCTGTTGGTGGGGCGACCCCCATTGATCTTGCTGGATCGATGTTCACCACCATGGACGAAGTCGTCCACAGAGTTCGCGGGCGAAATGGTTCAGTATGGAACCTAACGCAACTGCCGCGGGATCTCGACGAAACCGTAATTTCCCTGAATGCACGTGAGATCAGCGGTTTTCACGGTGATGCCGAACTCGCAGGCAAAGAAATTGCTCACTCACTTGACACCAGTGCCATTGTGGTTGTGACCGCGCAAGGTCACGGTTCGATTGATCGAATCGCTGAAGAGTTCGGTGGCCAAGGGATAAGTGTCATGAAGTCTGATTCAGTATCGATCCCGGCCCCTGCGAAGGTGGCGCAGCTGATCGCGGCTCCTGTGGATCGTGGTTTTATTTTGGTTGATTCACAGCTCTGGGTTTTCAGCGAGTCAGACCTCATGGGTGCAAAGTCAGTGTCAAAAGATCTCAAGAAAATGCCCAGTCGTAGGCGGGGCGCAATAGACCCGCTCACTCTCAACACCGGTGATTACATTGTGCATGAGCAGCACGGGGTTGGTCGTTATGTCGAGATGATCACGAGAACTATTGGTGGGGCTGAACGCGAGTATTTGATTATTGAGTACGCACCGAGCAAACGTGGTCAGCCAGCAGATCGACTGTTCGTTCCCATGGACCAGCTTGACTTGATCACCCGCTATGTCGGAGGCGAAGCGCCCAGTGTGCACCGACTTGGTGGCGCGGACTGGCAGAAAGCGAAGGGTCGGGCGCGCAAGGCGGTCAAACAAATCGCCGGTGAGTTAATTCGCCTCTATGCTGCAAGGCAATCCTCGCAGGGTTATGCATTCGGTGCGGATACACCGTGGCAGGCGGAACTAGAAGACGCTTTCGCGTATGTGGAGACTCCCGATCAACTCAGCACGATCAATGAAGTTAAGCGTGACATGGAGCGTCAAGTTCCCATGGACAGACTGGTCTGTGGTGATGTCGGATTTGGCAAGACCGAAATTGCCGTTCGTGCTGCGTTTAAAGCCGTACAGGACGGTAAGCAGGTTGTTGTACTCGTTCCCACGACCCTGTTGGTGCAGCAGCATTTCACAACATTTTCCGAGAGGTACAGCGCCTTTCCGGTTAAAGTTGCCGCGCTCTCGAGATTCACTTCACAAGCGCAGGTCAAGGAAACCTTGGAAGGGTTGGCCAACGGCACCGTTGACATTGTGATTGGCACTCACCGATTACTTACCCCGTCGGTAAAGTTCAAAGACTTGGGTCTTGTGATCGTGGACGAGGAACAGCGTTTTGGCGTCGAGCACAAAGAGCATCTCAAAGCCCTTCGAACCAATGTTGATGTTCTCGCCATGAGTGCCACCCCGATTCCTAGAACATTAGAGATGGCTGTGACTGGAATCCGAGAGATGTCAGTGATCCAAACTCCGCCGGAAGAACGCCACCCGGTTCTTACCTTTGTCGGGCCGTATGACGAAAAGCAGATAACCGCAGCGATTCATCGTGAACTATTACGCGATGGGCAAATATTTTTCATTCATAACAGGGTCGAGTCGATTGATCGAGTCGCTGAACGAATTCGAATATTGGTTCCTGAAGCACGCATTGCAGTTGCTCACGGGCAGATGAGTGAAGGCGCTCTTGAACAAGTAATCGTTGCTTTCTGGGAAAAGGAAATCGACGTCTTGGTGTGCACCACCATTGTTGAATCTGGGATTGATATTCCAAACGCCAACACTTTAATTGTTGACCGGGCTGACAAATTTGGACTTTCCCAAATGCACCAATTGCGCGGTCGGGTTGGTCGAGGACGTGAACGTGCCTACTCGTACTTTCTGTATGACCCGAATAAACCGCTCACGGAAACAGCACACGAGCGACTTGCAACAATTGCTCAGAGGACCGACCTCGGTTCGGGAATGCAGATCGCGCTCAAGGATCTTGAGATTCGCGGCGCAGGGAACATGCTCGGTGGTGAGCAAAGTGGTCACATAGCCGACGTTGGATTTGATCTCTATCTGCGTTTAGTGGGTGAAGCCCTTGCCGAATACAAAAACGAACCGGTGAGGGAAGTAAACGATGTCCGGGTCGAGCTACCGATCGACGCATCGATACCCACCGACTATGTACCCCAGGAAAGGTTAAGGCTTGAAGCCTACAAACGCTTAGCCGATGCAACGAGCAATGCTGCAGTCGACGAAGTCGCGGCAGAACTCGTTGACCGCTATGGCGCCATGCCGAAGGAGTTACAGGCGTTGATCGGCGTCGCACGATTCAGGGTTGTTGCCAAGGCGGCGGGGGTGCAAGAGGTAATTGCGACAGCAAAGGTAATTCGAATTTCTCCGGTCATTCTGCCCGAGTCACGGGCCATGAGAGTTCAGCGGATTTATCAAGGCACCATGATCAAGGAAGCGAGCAGTATTTTGCTCGTGCCAAAACCGACTTCGGGTTCGAGTATCGGTGCATCTGAACTGCGCGACACCCAACTCCTAGACTGGCTCCACGAGTTATTTAACATTTGTTTCGCCAATCCCTGAAGATCCGGAGATCCAGTGCCTCACATGTACGCGAAGACCATCAACTCACGCTTAGCGGCCGCAGCCGGAATTGGGCTCTTCGCTGCAACCTTTGGACTCAGCGGTTGTGGCACTCCCACGGCCGGGTCGGCCGCCGTCGTGGGGGATCAGCGGATTAGTGAGTCCGAGCTGAACTCAGAAGTTGAAGCAGTCTTGGCGCTGCAAGGGCTCCCAGCAACTGACTCTTCTAATGAAATTATTACCTCCACCCTCGACGAAATGATTACGGCGATTCTGGTTGAAGAACTTGCTTCGCGTGAGAAGGTTGAGGTAACACAGGGAGAGATTGATGACCTTCGGCTTCAGTACATCGCCCAGGCTGGTGGACAGGAAGCATTTGAAGACCAGATTGGCGGCCAAGGGATCGCTTTCAGCGAAGTGGACTCAATTATTCAGATCAACATTCAAGTGTCAAAATTGGGTGACGCACTAGAACCTCAAGGCACGCCCGATGAACGAAGCGCTGCCGTGTTTATTGCAGTCTCTGATTTGAGCACGGAACTCGGCACAGAGGTCTCGCCCCGCTTTGGAACCTGGGATCCAGAAAGTCTTTCTGTTGGTCCAACCTCCGACACGGTTTCCGAACCACAAAGCATTGATCTTGGCTCGGAGTAGCACATGCGAGGAAGCCACTTCCCAGAGTTGGTGGCGGTCCTTGACCGTTTGAGATCGCCCGGTGGCTGCCCCTGGGATGCCGCACAAACTCACCAAAGCCTCGTTGAGTATTTGATCGAAGAGGCTTATGAAAGCGTTGAGGCAATTGACTCAAATGACAGCGAGGCAATGCGTGAAGAACTTGGAGACCTATTACTCCAGGTTGTGTTCCACGCCCGTATCTCACAGGAGCAGGACAACGGTTGGGACATTGACTCTGTAATTGACGGGATCACTGACAAACTAGTCCGCAGGCACCCGCACGTATTCGGTGACGAGCAGGTTGATTCAGCAGCAGATGTTGAACTGAGCTGGCATGAACGAAA
The DNA here is from genome assembly GCA_002469525.1 of Actinobacteria bacterium UBA7422. Lineage (GTDB taxonomy): Bacteria > Actinomycetota > Actinomycetes > S36-B12 > S36-B12 > UBA4592. Next base: position 13,833 of record DKME01000068.1, on the reverse strand, counting down.
GGCCAAAGAGAAGAAGCGCGATTCGGTCACTGACGGGATTCCCGAGACACTACCTGCATTAATGCGTGCCGAAAAACTCAATTCGCGGAGTAAGTCGGTCAGCGTTCCACAGCCAATTTATATCGATGAAACCAACGAGCTTCTGGCTCGAATAGAAACCGAAGGGCAACTGGGTGACTACCTGCTGGCCCTCGTGGCTTCGGCCAGCTCGCTAGGACTGGACACTGAGGCGGCATTGCGCAAAGCAGTACTCCGGAGAATCGAGGAAGTGCGGTCTCATGAGTGATGCCAAACAAGAGTTTGAGCGAATCGCGCAACTGGTGATTCACGACTCATTCCGTATGGATCCGGTAGGCGCCACCTGGATGGGTGAGCACGCATTCGATTCAGAACTGCCAGATCTTTCCTACCATGGACAAACGGAATTCGCTGACAGGATCGAGGAATACCTCACAGCGCTCGACGCGGTTGACGACGTCGAACTTGAGCTACCAGACCTCGCCGATTTAGAAATCCTTCGCGCGTTCCTGACCAAAACCCACTTTGAGATCCTTCACGTCGCAGCCCACACTTGGAATCCCATGCTCTGGAATCCGGGAACAGCCATACATTTACTTCTGTCGCGAGACTTTGCTCCAATTGATGAACGAATGGCCAATGTTGCGGCCCGTACCGAAAAAATCCCGGGGTTCCTCGAGCAAGCACGAAACACGCTTCGCGAGATGCCCGCGATTCACTGTGAAACGGCGATCGCTCAGTGTGAAGGAACCAAAGCGCTACTCGAGTCAATCGAAGCCGCCCCACAGGTCATTGCCGCAATGGATCAACACATTGAATGGCTCACCGAGCAACTTCCACTGTCGCAAAGGTCACCGCGCATGGGCGCCCAAATGTATGCAGGGATTCTCTGGCACGCACTCGACGCTGAAATAAATGTCAGTGATCTACTCGGTATTGCGCACGACCACCTTGACTACCTGGATTCCGAGATGCGTCGTGTGGCTCGGCAATACTTGATGGAAAGCAACATTGACGCCGCGAGCGATCCCGTCAGACAGGTCCTCGAACACATCGCGAAGGGCGCCGTTGTCACAGACGAATCCGTTCTTGCCTTTGTTGACCAAGCAATGGCCTCTGCCAAGGCTTTCACTACCCAACATGATCTGGTCACCGTTCCCGACATCGAAGTACAGGTTATTGAGATGCCGGAAATTCACAGAGGAGTAGCCGTTGCCTACTGCGATGCACCGGGACCCCTTGAGACCTCCTCGGTGCCCACTTTCGTCGCGGTCGCACCCACGCCAGCTCAGTGGACGCCAGAGCGTAAAACCAGTTTTTACCGGGAATATAACGGCGTACAGATCCACAATCTGACGATCCATGAAGCAATACCCGGACACGTATTGCAACTAGCGCTTGCCAAAAATGGCCGTGAACAAAGCTTGACCAGGCGTTTTGGTTTCAGTGGGACCTTCGTGGAGGGCTGGGCTGTCTACGCGGAAGAACTCCTTGTCAACCGAGGGTATGCACCCAGCCAACAGCCAACAGCTATCAGTCGGCTTGCAATCAAAATGCAGCAACTGAAAATGCAAGCCCGCATGACTATCAACGCAATTCTTGACATCAGTGTCCACACGCAGGACATGGATGAGGAAACCGCCATGATCCTCATGACAACCAGGGGGTTTCAAGAAGAAGGGGAGGCGTCTGGAAAGTGGAGGCGCGCTTTGCTCACTGCGGGTCAACTCCCCACCTATTTCGTTGGATACCGCGAGGTTTCTAGTTTGGTCGCTGATCTTGAGTTGCTCCACCCGGAATGGTCATTGCGTGAAATCCATGACCTACTCCTGCAATTTGGATCCCCGGCCCCACGACATATTCGTACCTTGATCGGTTTGTGACCCTTGGCGTGTTTCAATACTCAAGTGCTTAAACAACTCATGGCGTTGGTTCTAGTAGCTCCCCTCGTTCTTAGCGCGTGTTCCTCGCAGAGCGAGTCCAGCCCGTCCATGACACCAATGGTCAGCGAGTCCGCGACTCCCACTCAATCGGAAATTGCCAGTGATCCTTGCGTGGTACTTGACCAAATGCAGGCATCGCTGTCGACCGCCGTGGCCGATCTTGTAGCAAACCCTGACCTTGTTACTGCATTTGAGAAGGAGTTCGATAATCAGGTTGCATTCCTTGAAGACTTGATCGCCTCATTCCAAGGGGGCTCTGCAGAGCAGCAAAAATTGCAACGCGATCTTGATGCCGCGCTCTCGTTCAAAGACGAAGCGTTCAATAAATTCAATGAAGCCCAAGCGGAAGACAACTTTATTAATAAGACACTTGGACTGGCAGACGCTGCACTGTCCGCGCGTGATGCAGTCGGCGCTGCAGAACTAGTTCTCACGGACCTCAACATGCAATTTCAGTGCAGCTAATTCCTGCAGAAAAATTACACGAATGTAGTTTCTTCGCAGAGGTCACATGTCAGACCTCCGCGTAACTATTCACTTGTTCAATGAAAGTTGAACTCGGTCATGTGGGGGGAGGCCGGGAGTGCGCCAGCAGTTATTTTTGTTGGCGCACTCGCTTTATAACTAAAACGATCGCGACGATTACAATCGCTAGCAAGAAAATTGATCCCAAAATCGGAATGAGAAATCCGGCGAAAGTTATGGTTGCCGCCAAGGCATTGATCAAAGCATTCCATCCATCTTGAATTCCCTGCAGAAAGTTTGGCGAGTCTGTACTTGTTGCAGGGTCGGCAGCAATGTCGACGTATACCGTGGATAGATCAACTTGATCTTGTAAAAACTCGCGTTGCGCAACGAGTGAGTCGCGCTCTGCGGTGCGTGCGGTGAGTTCTGATTCAACTGCTACCAAGTCTGCAACGTTTGCAGCTTCGGTTTGAAGCTGGGCGAGCCGCGTGATCGACGTATTCAAGGTTTCGATTCGAGCATCAAGGTCGATCACCGTTGTAGTGACATCAAGGGACGAAGTACTCAGATAGGTGACTTTGCCGATTTCTGAGAGTGCGCTCAAGTAGGCATCGAGTTCGTTGTTAGGGACGCGAACGGTCAGTGAAGCGTAGCTTTGTTCGTTCTCGTTACGGATATCTTGTTGCGAAATCGTCCCCGCAAACGCTTCTGTGACCGCAAGAACCGATTGCGCCATGTTGGCAACATTGGACCCTTGTAGGGAGATACTCGAATTCCGGGTGACGAATTGCTCCGACTCTCGTTGGTCAAATTGAACAGATTCGCTGCTGACCGACTCGGGCTCCATAACGGCCATGTCTATAGCCCCAGCCGAGTCTTGTGAGCTCGTTGAACCGCACCCAGCCAGTGCGAGAAATGCCAGGCCAATTCCGGCAATGGTTAAGCTCTTGTGAATCTGCATGATCTACTCCTGTAATGAATGCTGCGGTAGCCGAGATAACCCTTTGATGGTGATACGACCTACTCGGCTGCACCATTTTGGTCTCGATTTGGTATCGAAGGGTGATTAAGCGCGCGATTTGGCTTCACTAGACTTGTCATTATGGCGATCATTGAAGCGGTAATTGCACGCGAGATTCTTGATTCACGGGGAAATCCCACCGTTGAGGTGGAAGTGCTCCTCGACGACGACACGGTTTCACGTGCAGCAGTTCCTTCGGGTGCTTCAACGGGTGCCTTTGAGGCAGCTGAAAAGCGCGACGAAGATTCCCGTTATAGCGGTAAAGGCGTCCTGCTTGCCGTTGCAGCAGTCGAAGGTGAAATAGCGGACTCAATTATTGGTCTTTCAGCCGACGACCAGCGCACCGTTGATCAAGTCTTAATCGATCTTGACGGCACACCCAATAAGAGTCGCCTTGGAGCCAACGCGATCCTGGGAGCTTCCCTCGCGGTTGCAAAGGCGGCGGCTCTTTCGGCCGAACTACCTTTGTTCAAGTACCTGGGCGGCCCCAATGCCCACCTACTGCCGGTTCCCATGATGAACATTCTCAATGGTGGCGCGCATGCCGATACTGGGGTCGACATTCAGGAGTTCATGATCGCACCGATTGGAGCAACCACCTTCACAGAAGCCTTGCGAAGCGGCACCGAGGTCTATCACGCGTTGAAGTCCGTGCTTAAAAAGAACGGCTATGCAACCGGCCTCGGTGACGAGGGTGGTTTCGCTCCAGACCTTCCCAACAACCGTGCCGCACTTGAACTCATTGTCACGGCGATTGAAGCCGCAGGTTTCACAGTAGGAACTGACATTGGTCTGGCACTTGACGTTGCATCAACGGAGTTTTACACCGACGGTGCTTACACATTCGAAGGTGCCGCACGGTCATCTGAATGGATGACGGCTTACTACGAATCCCTGTTGGCCGACTTCCCTTTGGTCTCCATTGAAGATGCTCTGGCAGAAGACGACTGGGCCGGCTGGATCCACGCGACCAATGCGATCGGTGATCGGGTTCAACTAGTTGGCGACGACCTGTTCGTTACCAATCCGGAGCGGTTAGCCCGCGGTATCGCCGAAGGTGCGGCTAACTCGTTGTTGGTAAAAGTCAACCAAATTGGTTCACTGACCGAAACCCTCGACGCTGTTGCTATGGCAACTCGAAGTGGCTACACGTCCATGATGTCTCACCGTTCTGGGGAAACAGAGGATACGACCATCGCCGACCTGGCAGTAGCCGTCAATTGTGGACAAATCAAGACAGGAGCACCCGCTCGCAGCGAGCGGGTTGCCAAGTACAACCAACTCCTTCGGATCGAAGAGGAACTCGCAGACAGTGCTCGTTACGCGGGCAGTACCGCATTTCCACGCTTTGGCGGCGGTGCCTGAGCGCATTTACGCCCAGACCGTGTGACTATTGACCAGTGGCAGATACCAAGGATCGCTCGAATGGCTCGTTGACAGGCCGTGCCTTGGCGCTTCTCGTCACGATCGCACTCGTGGGCGTGATTCTGGCAGTTCCTGTGCGCAATTATTTTGGGCAGCGAGCTGAGATCGCAGCACTTGTTGCGCAGATTCAAGTCACTCAGGAAAATGTGGACCGTCTTGCCCTGGAGCAACAGCGTTGGGCGGACCCGGCTTACATCGCCGCTGAAGCTAAGCGCAGACTGCACTTCGTCATGCCGGGTGAGATCGGTTATGTAGCACTTGATGCATCAGGCCGTCCAGCCGCTGAAAGTATCTCTGAGCAAGCTGCTGAGCGTGAGCCCAATTGGTATAGCAAGTTGTGGGGCGCATTGGCTGAGGCCGACAACGCAGTTGAGCCGGGTAATGGCTGAAATAACCCCTGAAGACTTAGCGGTAGTTGAGCAACAACTCGGTCGCTTCCCCAGAGGGTGCTTTCGCGTTGCAGCGCGCTGCGACTGCACGGCCCCACTCGTCGTTCAGACCGAACCCCGACTACCCGACGGGACTCCTTTTCCGACCACCTATTACCTCACCTGCCCAAAACTTGCTGGCGCGATTGGAACCTTGGAAAGCACCGGGTTAATGCGTGAGATGGAAGCCGAGCTTGCCCAAGATCTAGAACTCGCCGCTGCCTACAAGACGGCCCACGAGCGCTATCTCGCCGACCGTGAATTACTGGGAATCGTCCCCGAACTCAAAGACATCAGCGCAGGTGGCATGCCCAACCGGGTTAAGTGCCTTCACGTTTTAATCGGGCAATCCTTGGCGTGCGGCCCTGGCGTGAATCCACTCGGTGATCGCGCATTAGCCATGCTGTCCCCGTGGTGGCAGCCCACTTCATGTCTGAGTTCAGCCCCGAGTTCAGCCCCGAGTTCATGTCCGAGTTAGCACCCGTTTTCGCTGCAATTGATTGTGGAACTAATGCGATCAGGCTCCTGATAGCTCGGGTAGAGGGCGAAAGTGTCACCGACATAGTGCGAGAAATGCGAACTGTGCGTTTAGGTGAAGGTGTCGATACAGAGGGTGAATTTAGTTCTGCGGCTCTCGAGCGAACATTTGCAGCCTGCAGAGAATACGCGGAAATTCTAGAGCAGCACGATGTCACTACATTGCGATTCATCGCAACCTCAGCCTCGCGTGATGTATCAAATCATGATGTTTTCTTCGCCGGAGTCAGGGACGCATTGGGTGTCGAACCAGAAGTCATTACAGGCACTGAAGAAGCAGAGCTCTCCTACTTAGGAGCGCTTTCTGGACTCGAGGTGCAAGGTTCGGTTGTCGTTGCCGACATTGGTGGGGGATCCACAGAGTTTGTTACGAAACTTGGAAACGGGGAATTGCTCGCACGTAGTCTAAATATCGGTTGTGTCCGCATGACCGAACGACACCTACACACTGACCCTCCAACCCAACATGAAATCACCTCAACCGTAAGTGACATCGATAGTGCACTTTCAGCAATTGCTGAGTCCTTCCCAATTGATTCCTATTCCACGTTTATTGGTCTCGCTGGTTCTGTTACTACCGTGGCAGCGATGGCCATGAACCTCACCGAATACGACGCGAACTTGATCCATGGATCGGTAGTCAGCAGTGATCAAGTGAACGAAGTGACAAGTGAACTAATAGGCATGACACGGCAGCAACGGGCCACGCTTGGCTTCATGCACCCTGGCCGCATTGACGTGATCGCAGGTGGCGCGCTCGTGCTCCAGGAATCAATGCGAGTTCTTGGATTCACACAAGTCTTGGTCAGTGAGAAAGACCTGCTCGACGGTGTTGTGTTGCGATTAGGAGCCGCGTAAGTACGAACAACGGGGTCATGGCACCGGGCGCCCCATACCTGTTTTGGTCTTTTCGCTCGGTAATTCCTCCTGGGTGTATACGCTTACACTCGAAAGGACCAGCCATGGGAATTACGATCAAAGATGTTGCTAGCGCTGCGGGTGTATCAACAGCGACAGTTTCACGGGCCTTGCGCGGCTTGCCTAATGTTGAAGAAGCAACCCGTGAGCGGGTCAAGGAAGTAGCTTCTGGTCTGGATTACGTGATTTCGCCGAGTGCCTCCCGGTTAGCTTCGGGGCGAACCGGTTCGATTGCAGTGATTACACCTTATATTTCGCGGTGGTTTTTCTCAGAAGTGATTGCAGGTGCCGAATCTGTCATGCAGCAGGCGGGCATAGACCTGTTACTTATGAATGTGGGCAACTATCAAAATGGACATGCGCGGATTCCACCGACACCTCGATTGAGGCGACGCGTCGATGGAATCTTGATCGTTTCATTACCGCCGCAAGATCCTGACCTCGAACCGATTCTCAGCCTTGAAATGCCAACAGCCATGATCGGTGGTGTGGCACCCGGTGTTGACTGCGTCGCGATCGACGACTTGGCTGCTGCACGCACAGCAACAGAGCATTTGTACTTTTTGGGTCATCGAAGAATTGCCGTATTGTCGGGAGGCCCGTCCGAGGCGCGATTCACCGCGGAGTCTCAAAGGGAGCGCGGGTTTCGGTCTGTGATCGCCGAACATTCATTGGTTGAAGATCCAATGCTGGAAGTATTTGGGCACTTCACCATGGAGGGTGGGGAACATGGAATGGATGCCTTGCTAGGTCGACCAAATCCACCCACTGCCGTTTTCGCCATGTCAGACGAAATGGCATTCGGAGCGATTCGATCACTGCGCAATCATGGACTTGAACCGGGTCGCGATGTATCGATTATCGGGATTGACAATCACCCCATGTCGAGTTACATGGGCCTGACCACTGTTTCCCAACCTGTCACAGAACTTGGGGTTAAGGCTGGCGAACTATTGCTGCGACAGATGCAGGGACCTATCGCACCAATTAGCGCTGATCGGCTAACCGAATTGCCGACTGAATTAATTGTTCGAACTTCGACTGGCCCTAAGGCCTAACCATGGCAGATTCACCCACCAGTATCAGTGACAAGTGGTGGCACAGCGCAGCGGTGTATCAGGTCTATCCGCGTTCATTCTTTGACGGTAACGGCGATTCCCTCGGTGACCTTGTTGGTGTTCAATCAAAACTTCCCTATCTAAAGAAGTTGGGAATCGACGCAATTTGGCTTTCGCCTTTCTATCCGTCACCGCAGCACGACTCCGGTTACGACGTAGCGGATCCGCGCGATGTTGATTCAATATATGGAACTTTGTCAGATACGCAATCCCTGATCGATGCTTCTCATGAACTCGACATCAAAGTGATGGTTGACCTAGTGCCTAATCATGTGTCGATTGATCACCCTTGGTTTCAAGCTGCACTCGCCTCCCCACCAGGCTCAAAGGAACGGGCTCGCTTTCACTTTCTTGACGCGGGCGAACAACCTCCGAACAACTGGGTCAGCATGTTTGGCGGGCCAGCCTGGACACAAATAACCGAGGCCAATGGCGAATTGGGTCAGTGCTATCTGCATGTATTTGATTCAAGCCAACCTGATCTCAATTGGACCAACCCTGACGTGGCGGCAGACTGGATTGACACACTCAAATTTTGGCTTGACCGAGGGGTCGACGGTTTCCGGGTTGACGTTGCGCACGGTCTAGCAAAAGACATGACCTACGCAGACCTACCAGACCCGGTTGGTCTGACCGAGGCACTTCGGTTTGATCTTGATGACGGATCTACAGAGGCTGCCGAGCGTCGCCTACTCATTGAAAACTCAGGATTCTTTGATCGTGACGAACTTCAAGAGATCTACCGTGAGTGGCGCAAAGTTTTGGATTCCTATCCCGGGGACCGCATGGCCGTTAGTGAAGCGTGGGTGCCCGCGCACCGTGCCGGCCGTTACGTGTCACCAACTTCGCTGCACCAGATCTTCGGTTTTGACTTTCTTGTTGTTGCGTGGAGTGCCTCAGTAATGCAGGAAACAATCAAAAAGGCGATAGCGGCGGTGCAAGCGGTTGGAGCGCCCCCGACCTGGGCGCTTTCCAATCACGACTCACCGCGTGTCGTCACGCGTCTTGGTGGCGGTGAAACAGGATTGGCCCGCGCTCGGGCGCTTGCCATGGTCGCACATGCATTGCCCGGGTCTATTTATGTCTACCAAGGGGAAGAACTTGGATTACCCGACGCGCCTTTGGCTGATTCGGACCGCGAAGATCCAGTCTTCTTTAGGACCAATGGCGCTCAAAAGGGGCGTGACGGCGCGAGAGTTCCGCTGCCGTGGACTGCCAGCTCTGCTCCCTACGGTTTCACTGAGTCAGAAAGTGCGACGTGGCTTCCGCAACCCGATCACTGGTCTCAACTCTCGGTTGAAGCTGAGGATTTTGATGCAGCAAGTACGTTAAATCTGTATCGGGCTAGTTTGGATCAGCGGGAACAGTTCAGGGGTGAAGTACGATTTATTGATTCGGGTGATTCCGAGGTCATGATTTTTGCCCGCGATAACGGAATTCACATGGCCGTTAATACGGGGCTTGAGGCCTACTCGCTACCGGAGTTTTTATTGGAGGCCGAAATAATGTTGGACAGCGAAGTGGTAAAAATCTTGGGCGACAAAACCGAAGTTTTGCCGCCCAACTGCGCGAGATGGTTCCGCGTATTTACTTAATGCGTTCCTGCATTCCGCTTTCCTTGAACACATAGGTTCGCTGAGGATCCACATGCACTATGTCTCCAACGTGAGGAGAAACAAATCCGCGTGATCGTGCAACGAGTTCGTTGACACCGTCTGGGGTTGTGCCGTACACGAATGTGTCAGCACCGAGTTCTTCAACAAGGGTGACTTTCATTTCAGGACCAGACTCAGCTAGGTGCAGGTCTTCCGGTCGAACACCGACTAGTACGCGATCACCATCAGCTTTCGCGAGCACATCGCGCTCAATTGGAAGAACGCTCCCACCGAAGTCTGCACCACCTTCAACAACCTTTGCGTCAATAATATTCATGCTTGGCGAGCCAATAAAGGTTGCAACGAAAGCATTTGCTGGTTCGTCATAGAGCGCCCGCGGCGTGTCAACCTGCTGCAGGATCCCGTCCTTGAGAACAGCAACTCGGTCACCCATGGTCATGGCTTCAACCTGGTCGTGCGTGACGTAGACGGTGGTGGTGCCAAGACGTCGCTGCAGTGCTGCGATTTGTGTTCGTGTTTGAACGCGCAGTTTTGCATCAAGGTTTGAAAGCGGTTCATCCATAAGAAAAACTTGTGGTTCGCGAACAATTGCGCGTCCCATTGCAACTCGTTGACGCTGGCCGCCGGAGAGCGCTTTTGGTTTGCGGTCAACGTACTCGGTTAAGTCGAGCAATGCTGCAGCTTCGGTGACTCGACGGGCAATTTCGTCCTTTGACACTTTCTGAATTTTCAGAGCGAATGCCATGTTTTCGCCAACGGACATGTGGGGGTAAAGCGCATAGTTCTGAAACACCATCGCGATATCGCGGTCCTTAGCTGCAAGGTGAGTGACGTCGCGATCCCCGATAAAGATTTTGCCGTCAGAGATTGGCTCGAGTCCGGCCAGCATGCGAAGGCTGGTTGACTTGCCGCAACCGGAAGGGCCGACAAGTACGAGGAACTCGCCCCTTTCAATGGTGAGGTCAAGGTGGCTGACCGCGGGGATGGTGCCGCCGGGGTAGAGAAGTGATACGTCTTCAAAGCGCACTGATTCCGTCATGATTTCTTGCCTTCCACCGGCAGGTACGTGCCGGACGATCCGTTGTGGAGGAGTTATTGGTTATTCAGTTGTTGTGGTTAAAGGTAGTCAGCCGTGGCTCGTGCGTCTAGCCTTTGCCCGGAAAAAATGATCGAGACCAAATTGTTAATCGTTACATACCCGTGTTACACGGTTTCGGCTTGCAGAAAGGGGTTCCCAAGGTGGACGATGACAGCGTTTACTTAAGTTCGCTTAGGTGCGGGTCAGGGACCTTCCTTGACTCTGAGTTCGATGAGGAGATTCAATGACCGCAATTAAGCGGCGCCGTGGGGCAGCAGTCCTCGCAGGTGGTGTAGCAACCTTGATGTTGCTGGCCGCATGTTCGAGCGACAGTTCCACAGACGAAACCGCAGCAGCAACCGAAGAATCAACCAGTGAAGAAGTAACCGAAGAAGAAACAAGCGATGTAGCTGCCGGATGTGAAGCATATGCAGATTACATGGGCAACGAAGGCGCTTCAGTGAGCATCTTCACCTCCATTCTTCCTCCAGAGCAAGGTCTTTTCGAGCAGTCTTGGAGTGAATTCGAGTCCTGCACCGGGATCGACATCGTTTACGAAGGAAGCGACCAGTTCGAAGCGCAGCTTCCCACCAGAATCGCCGGCGGAAACGCACCCGATATCGCGTTCATTCCTCAGCCAGGTTTGCTTGCCAAGCTCGTTTCTGACGGTGGACCTGTCCCAGCATCAGCCGGCACCGTTGCCAACGTTGACGCTTACTGGAACCCAGCATGGAAGTCCTACGGCACCGTCGACGGAACCTTCTACGCAGCTCCACTTGGTTCCAACATGAAGTCATTCGTGTGGTACTCACCCAAGACATTCGCAGCCAATGGTTACACCGTCCCCACCACGTGGGACGAACTGTGGGCACTCTCAGACCAGATGGTCGCTGATGGCGTAAAGCCATGGTGTGGCGGTCTTGAGTCCGGTGGAGCAACCGGTTGGTCAGCCACTGACTGGCTCGAGCAGATCATGCTTCGCATGTACGGTGGAGAGACATACGACAAGTGGGTCAACCACGAGATCCTCTTTGACTCACCAGAGGTAACCGCAGCCATGGACGTTCTTGCAGGCTGGATGAAGAACCCAGACTATGTAAACGGTGGTTTCGGCAACGTTCAGACAATCGCGACAACCGCATTCCAGGATGCCGGTGGACCGATCCTTAAGGGCGAGTGCGGCATGCTTCAGCAGGCTAGTTTTTACGCCAATTTCTGGGGCAACTTCCAAGAGGGCGCAACGGTTGGACCCGACGGTGACGCTTACGCGTTCTACCTCCCAGCAATCGACGAAGCTGTGGCACCACAGCCTGTTGTCGGTGGCGGCGAGTTCGTTGCAGCATTCGCTGACCGCTCAGAGGTTGCAGCAGTTCAGGCATACCTGTCCTCAGCAGAGTTCGCCACCAGCAAAGCTGCACTGGGCACGTGGGTTTCCGCCAACAGCGGCGTCCCCATGGACACCTACGCAGAAGGTTCAATTGACCAGCTGTCAGCTCAGTACCTCACCGACCTTGGTGGAACATTCCGCTTCGATGCTTCTGACCTAATGCCAGCAGCAGTTGGTGCGGGAGCAGAGTGGACCGAAATGACCGCATGGTTCGCCGAGGACAAGCCAACGGCTGAAGTTCTCAAGGCAATCGATGCTGCTTGGCCAGCTTCCTAAGGATTCGGTCTTAGAAAACTGACCAGTAGATAACTGCTAATCGAAACTGCCGGAGTGAGTCAGCAAAATGCTGATTCTCACTCCGGCAGTTTCATTTTCTGAAAGACTCGAAGTAGTTTTTGAGCCACCTAGGCCACCGCGGCGAAAGGGAAATGAGTGGACGAAATACTCGACGGCCTACCAAAACTGGGCAGTGCCGCAGCAGCAATTGCGTTTTTTTTGGCTTTTCTGCTCGTCCTTTTCTTGATTGGTGGCCGGATTCGCGGCAAGCTCCAAGGCCCTGTTGCAATTGCCGTTTTCCTCGGTCCCGCAGCGATTTTGGTCACCATGGGTTTGATCGTTCCTGCTGGTCGAACAATCTATGGGAGTTTCCTCGACGCCGGCCAAGAGGAATTTGTCGCTTTTGATAATTACGCGTGGATCTTTGAAACACAATGGGGAACGCTCACCAACACAATTTTATGGATCATTATTGCGCCACTTGCGTCAACGGGCCTTGGGCTAACACTCGCTCTACTCCTTGACCGTATGAAGCGGGAATCAGTCGCGAAGAGTTTAATTTTCATGCCTATGGCAATCTCGTTTGTCGGGGCAAGCATTATCTGGGGACTCATGTACGAGTACCGCCCCCCTGAGAGTGAACAAGTTGGTTTACTCAGTCAGATAGTTATGTGGCTCGGGGTCGATGATCCACCCAACTGGATTCTGTGGCAACCATTTAACAACTACCTCCTCATGATCATCATGATTTGGATTCAGGTTGGATTTGCCATGGTAGTTCTTTCGGCGGCTATTAAGAACATACCCTCAGATGTTGTTGAAGCAGCAGAACTTGATGGAGCAGTTGGTTGGAAACTCTTCAGCCGTGTGACGATTCCTATGATTCGTGCCACGTTGATTGTTGTCCTCACAACAATCATGATCGCGGTGCTCAAGATTTTCGACATTGTCCGAACTATGACCAATGGAAACTTTGGAACGCAGGTTGTGGCCAACGAAATGTATGCGCAGTCTTTTGTTCAATTTAACCAAGGTCATGGAAATGCCCTTGCGGTTGTTCTCTTTATCGGCGTGATCCCCCTGATCATTTACAACGTAATTCAGCTTCGAAAGGAACGGGCAATCCGATGAGCGTTGAAGCGTCCGAAGTCGTAGTACTTCCAGGACCTGACTTAAACGAAGAGAAGCACGGTATCAAGGAAGCTGCTAGGCGCAAACTCAGCAGTCCTTGGGCTGTACTTGTTGTAGTGATTATCACGGTTTTGTGGACGATTCCTACGGTGGGACTTCTGGTCACGAGCTTCCGTCCAGCAGCGGACGCCCAAAACACCGGCTGGTGGACTTTCTTTAGAAATCCTGCGGTTACCTTTTCCAACTATGCAGAAGTGATTACCGGTGGCACCACAATGGGAACCGGCATCATGCCGTACTTCTTTAACTCATTTGCCATTGCAATTCCTGCGGCAATTTTCCCCTTGATCTTGGCGAGTATGGCCGCCTATGCAATCGCATGGGTTCCCTTTAAAGGATCCACATGGATTTTCTTCGGGATCTTTGCTTTGCAGGTCGTACCTCTCCAAATGGCCTTGCTGCCCCTACTCCA
>DKME01000008.1 GCA_002469525.1 Actinobacteria bacterium UBA7422 | reverse complement strand
CCAGAGGGAAGCAAGACATGAAGTTGGGGCAGGTTTCCGTGTGAAGCTCGGATAACGCGCGTTGACATGCTAACCGGGGCCATGGCTCGGAACCTAGTGACAATTATCAAGATCCCGATTGCTGCGATTAACCCCAAAAGGGCACCGGTTAAAGGTGTGTTCATGCAGAAACCTCACGGACCTCAAGGACAACGCGGGACTCTGTGGGAAGGGAACCGATGCGCAGCATGATTCGATATGCCACCAACGAAATGACCGCGGCTCCGACTAAAACCACCGCTCCTAATCCCGTGCGAAAGGCTGCAACAGCGTCGGGCCTGGTGCACAGCATGGCCAAAGTAAGCCATGGGGCGGCGATCGACATTCTCGCTGCCGAAATGGTCCATGATTGCCGTGCTTCAATGTCACCGCGGGTGATTGCATCAGTTCGCAAAAGCGCACTCAAGGTTCGCAGAACTTGACCCAAATCCGTTCCACCAACGTCATGTGCGATCCGAAGCGCAGAAATCACTCGATCGGCCACGGGGTCTCCAAGCCGTTTTTGTAATGCATTTAACGCTTGACCGAATGAACCCGTTGAACGGTAATAGTTCGAAAAATGAACAAATGCGTGACGCAAGGACGCTGGTCCATTTTTTGCTAGGTCGGCGACCGCTTCAGGTAGTGACATCCCAGCTCGCACAGATGACGCGAGTGAGTCAACGGCGTCGGGCCAACTCGTGCGCAGCGCCTTAGAGCGAGCTTTCGCCCGACGGTGGAGGCTAAAGATTGGAACAAAGGTTGCGCCGATCGCAGCCATCACTGCAACGATGGGAATTGAAGTAATGATCAGCGCTAGCGATCCGGTGACCAGAGCTGCAATGGCCATGGTCGAATAGACACTGCGGGAAGTGACGTTAGGCAACCCCGCTGATTTCACCAAGTTACTCATGTAGCTTTCATTGGCCACTCGAACGGGGCGATTTCCTGTTACGGCCAGAAATACAAGCAGAGCTCCGATCCCCACGCACAGGCCCAAGACGGCACCCATTACGCAACACCTTGAAGTTGTGCCTGCGAATGCAAAATGTTGGCAAGATCAAAACCACGTGCAAGGAATCTCTCAGGGTGTGGCGGGTAGCCGCCCTTCCTAGAAAGTCCCGCGCCTTCGTCTTTAAAGATCGAACTCATTTCAACAATGTTGTTTTCAACCCTCCCTGTGAGTCCGGAAATTTCAGTGATTCGTCTCTGCCCACTCGGGTCACTTGCAGCGTGAATGACTAGGTCCACCGCACCTGCGACAGTTGGCACGACAAAGTCACCTGGAATATTTGACCCGGCCAGAAGTGGAAGTGTGCAGAGTTTGGTCACCGCTTCACGTGCGCTATTTGCATGCAAAGTTGACAGTGACGGCATGCCCGAGTTCATAGCAATGAGTAGGTCCAATGACTCGCCTTGGCGCACTTCGCCAACAATCAACCTCGTGGGTCGCATGCGCAGTGCTTCACGAACTAACCTTCGAAGCGGAATCTCACCTGTCCCTTCCAAACTTGCATCACGCGTTTGCATTGCAATCCAGTCGGGGTGTTCAATTTTGATTTCGAACACTTCTTCGCAACTAATCACTCGTTCGTGTTTGGGCACACACCCTAGGAGCGCGTTCAGCAAAGTGGTTTTCCCTGCCTGGGTTCCGCCAGCAACCACAATGTTGAGCCCACACGCAACGGCAGCATCTAGGAAAATAGCCGCCTGCTGGTTGAGCGTGCCCATAGCCACTAGGTCAAAAATGGTTTTTGGTCGCACGACAAACCTGCGAATATTCACCGACCAGTGTTTTTGGGTAATTTCCGGGATCACCACGTGCAGACGGCTTCCGTCGGAGAGAACCGCATCCACGAAGGGTTGAGAAAGATCAAGCCGCCGCCCCGAAGTTCGCAGCATGCGCTCGACAAGGTCGCGTACGGTCTCAGGGGAGAGCACCACACCTGTGAGTTCACTCTGGCCACCTCGAGCAATGAAAACCCTGGTTGGTTCGTTGATCCAAATCTCCTCAACCGTTGGGTCATCGAAAAATTTTTGGAGTGGTCCATACCCTGAAATTTGATGATGCACCTCAAGTACCAAAGCCGGGACGTCAACCAAAGAACCGCCTGCGTACAGGTCCGAGACGCATTCCTGGATCAGGTGGAGCACCCGAGCGCTGTCAACAACGGGGTCAAGATCAAGTGTGCGGATTTGTTCACGCACGCGTGACTCAACGAGCACCGAATCCATGTTTACCCCTTTTGTCCGCGCGTGCCTTGAGTTACTTTTTGCGCGCGTTCAGGGTAAGTCGAACTAGTTGATTAAAGAAAGTAGGAATCCGCTACCTGTGGATAACTGACTTACAGGAGGAAACGATCCCATGCTGCTTTCACGAACTCGGGGTGCTCTGACTGGGCCATGTGCCCTGTGTCTGGCAACACAACAACGTGAGCATTGGGAAAATTCTTGGTGAATCGGTGCGCATTTTTCGCACTGACCAGAACGTCTTCACGGCCGTAAATTCCCAGTGCTGGTGCGGTAACCCGTTCAGCGAGTTTCCATGGACGATTTGCACCGGTGAGATCAGCGTTAGCTTTTAGTAGCCCGCGTAGTGAGCGAAGGAATGCGTCGGTGTTGTAAGTGAAGTGATCTCTTTCCTTGACCTCTTGCACGGCTTCGGCCATGCGAATTTTTGAGAATTGATCAGGGTTCGCGGTGCAACCGTCGATCGTCGCCTGCACGCGTTCTTCCGCTGAAGTCTGTAAGTATTTTGGAATCAGATTTTCACCGACACCAGGAATGGCAATCGCGGGTAGGTGAACATTGCCTTTGGTGGCGTAAAGGCTTGGCAACGCCGGTGAAATTAATGTCAGGGAACGCACTAGTTCAGGTTTGCGCGCGGCAAGTTGAAGCGCTACGGCCCCACCGAGTGAGTTCCCAAATAGGTCAACCGGACCGAGGTCTTTGGCCAGAATGAACTCGGCCACTGCACGGGCGTGACCGGAGGGCGTGTAGTCCCCGTCACGTGGCGGAGGCGACATGCCAAACCCCGGAAGGTCGACCGCATAACTCGTAACTTGGTCTTCCAAGCTGTGCATTAGGTCGGTCCAGTTCAGTGAGGATCCACCAAGCCCGTGCACGAATACCCCTATCCGGTCGGGAGCACTACTCTCATTTCGGGTTGTCCGGTAGGAGATCGTTCGCTTGGGGAGAAACTCGATACTGCGGTCATAAGCGCGCGGGGCCTCAACGCGTGAGGAGATGGGTGAAAGCACCCTTTCAGCGTACGGGATAAGTATCAACGTGCACAAAGTAGACTAATGACATGGCTCTTGTTGCGTCCGTGGACGAATCCGGATCGCGAACCGCCCGTCTACCAAAAGCTCAGCGCCGGGAGCAGCTCATGGAGGTTGCCCGATCAGTGTTTGTCGAGCAGGGCTACCACGCGGCCAGTATGGAAATTATCGCGGAAACTGCAGGGGTCTCGAAACCGCTGCTCTACCAACATTTCCCCAGCAAACTCGATCTGTACTTGGCATTACTCGACGCGGGAATTGACGACCTCCTGGCAAAATCTGATGCTTCGCTCCGTGACATTACCGACAACAAGCAACGAGTGATCGCAACCGTTCAAACATACTTTGAATTCGTCGACGATCCCAAAGATGCCTATCGCTTGGTATTTGAGTCTGATTTAACCAATGAACCTGAAGTACGGGCCCGGCTTGAGCGACTTGAACGGGAAGTAATTAAACGCATCGCAGCCGTGATCAAGGCGGATACTGGACTCAGTGAAAGCCAGGCAACCCTTCTCGGGGCAGGTTTGCACGGTATGGCTCAGGTTGCTGCCACAAATTGGTTACGTGACCCATCAATTCCACGAACCGAATCCGCCGAACTTGTATCGCTGCTTTCTTGGCGGGGAATCAGTGGTTTCCCGCTGTCGCACCCACCCGAATGAATCAGGTAATCAACTCAACTCGACAATCAATAATCACGATCACGAAAGGTTAATCATGGACATCTCAATTGGAGTTCAGCACGTTGCACGCGATATCTCGCTCGAGAGCGAAGAGTCCGCTGAAGCAATTACCGCAAAAGTCACCGAAGCGATCAACTCAGACGGTCTACTTCAACTCTCAGATGCCAAAGGTCGAATTGTTCTTGTTCCTGCAAACAAGATTGCCTACGTGGACTTGGGACCGGTCACAGGTCGCCGGGTCGGATTCGGGAAATAGCGCGCCTCGCACGAGACACAATCAGTTAAGCAGCTAAACCTAGATCGGCCATGCGTCTTGAATGGCTCTCTGTCAGCCGTGCCAACATGCGTCCAATTTCGGCTAGATCTGCGCCTGGCCGGTCAATCCCGCCAATGATCAGCGCGGAAAGAGCATCGCGTTCGGCTGCGACCCTTTGGGCTTGGGAAAGTGCCTCACCCACGAGCCTGCGGCCCCATAAAGCCAGTCGTCCCGCTACTTTCGGGTCCTCTACGATGGCAAGGCGAATCCGATCAACGACGTAGGCTGCCTGCGACAGGTCGTCGCAGACTTCTAATACGAGTTCACGCGTACGCGGGTCTACATAGGAAGATATTTCTCGATAAAAATCTAACCCAATTCCGTCCCCCACGAAGGCTTTCATGAGTCCTTCAAGCCAGTCGGTTGGCTTAGTCTTGGTGTGGAAATCCTCGAGTGTTTGTCGGAATGGTTC
>DKME01000173.1 GCA_002469525.1 Actinobacteria bacterium UBA7422 | reverse complement strand
CGAAAGGAGCAACATGGCAAAGCCTTCAAAGGCAAGCACAGTTGCCGAGATCGCTGGATACTTCCGTGATTCACATGCGGCAGTACTCACTGAATACCGTGGTCTAAGCGTTGCGCAGATGAAAGAACTGCGTCGTTCGCTTGGAGCCGATGTCAATTACGCGGTTGTTAAGAACACTCTCACCAAGATCGCTGCGCGCGATGCTGGTGTTGAGGGACTTGACTCACTGCTCGAAGGTCCAAGTGCAATTGCATTTGTTTCCGGGGACGCAGTTGACGCCGCGAGGGGTATTCGCGACTTTGCAAAGAACAACCCCGCACTTGTAATTAAGGGTGGAATCATGGACGGTGCGGTTCTGTCCGCAGCCGAGATCACCAAGATTGCCAACCTTGAATCCCGTGAGGTATTGCTGGCGAAGTTGGCTGGCGCTATGAAGGCGAAGCAGTCACACGCTGCCGCGCTCTTTGCAGCACCGTTGTCCAAGACTGCCCGCACACTTGCAGCACTGCAGGCCAAGCTCGAATCAGAGCCAGGTGCGGTCGCACCAGCAAAGGTCGAAGAAGCACCTGCGGCTGACGCTGTCGAAGAAGTAGTAGTTGAAGAAGTAGTAGTTGTTACAGAAGAAGAAACCCCCGAGGGCTAAAGCCCACCCGGCCCTCGGCCGGATTTATTGAAAGGAAAGCCACAATGGCTAAAATGAGCACCGATCAACTTATGGATGCTTTCAAGGAAATGACCCTTTTGGAACTGTCTGAATTTGTTTCAGCTTTCGAAGAGACATTTGACGTAACAGCAGCTGCACCAATGGCAATGGCTGCTGCAGCCCCTGCCGGTGGCGGCGACGCTGGCGGCGCCGCAGAGCAAGACGAGTTCGACGTTGTCCTCGAAGGTGACGGCGGAAACAAGATTGCTGTGATCAAGGAAGTTCGTGCACTCACGAGCCTTGGTCTCAAAGAAGCAAAGGACCTCGTTGAGGCTGCACCAACTGCAGTACTCGAGAAGGTTTCGAAAGAAGCAGCGGACAAGGCAAAGGAAGCCCTCGAAGGCGCTGGCGCAAAGGTCACTGTCAAGTAGGTCTCTTGTACACCTCATTGTGGGGCGGCCGGTCAATAGACCGACCGCCCCACAATTTTGTGCGTTATAGGGTCACAAATTGATCACATGTGGTCAAAACACGGCGCCCTACTTGACCTTTGGGCATTTTGGGGCAATCATGTGATTGCTCCTAATTACGAGGATCGATATTTTGACTGGAATTGGGCAATTGCTGTCGGCCCCCAGCGAGGTTTCGATCGAGGGAATTTGGGGCGGCGTGTTTCACGCAAGACGGGCCCTCGCCGGGGTACCCGTTGGACAGCGGTTTACCCGGTCGGGTATGCTGCCGACTTGCGCTGTCTTCCAACTTTCTAACCCACAATGTTTCTTCGCGTCTGAGTGTGATCTCTCGGCCCCCGAGCCGATTTGATTCTTAGCCGATTTGACAGCGTGGGCCTAATTGGAATGTCAGCAACTTGGCCCGCCGCTCACTGGAAGGATTCCTCTTGGTTTCCCACGAAGCAACCCCCCTTTCCCCATCCCTTCACCGGGCCTCATTCGCGAAGATTCGCGAGCCCCTCGCGGTTCCCGACTTACTGAGATTGCAGACAGCCAGTTCAGACTGGTTGCTCGGAAACGAAAAGTGGCAGAAGGCCGTTGCTGCAGCGCTCAAGGCTGGCAACACGGAAATCCCACAGGTTTCGGGACTGACTGAGATCTTCGAAGAGATTTCCCCCATTGAAGACTTCGCAGGCATGATGTCGCTCTCATTCCGCGACCACCGCTTTGAACCACCCAAGTACACCGTCGAGCAGTGCAAGGACAAGGACTTCACCTACTCCGCACCGCTGTTCGTGACCGCCGAGTTCACCAACAACGAGACCGGTGAGATCAAGTCCCAGACCGTGTTTATGGGTGACTTCCCACTCATGACCGACAAGGGAACCTTTGTCATTAACGGAACCGAGCGGGTTGTTGTTTCCCAGCTCGTGCGTTCACCAGGCGTGTACTTCGAGCGTTCAGTTGACAAAGCCACCGACAAAGACGTGTACGTGTCCAAGATCATCCCTAGTCGGGGTGCTTGGCTGGAATTTGAAATTGACAAGAAAGACCTCGTTGCCGTGCGTGTTGACCGCAAGCGCAAGCAGCCCGTAACGGTCTTGCTCAAGGCACTCGGCATGTCAAGTGACGAAATTCGTGAGCGCTTTGGACAATATGAAACTTTCATGGCCACCTTCGACAAGGACCATATCGAGACTCAAGACGATGCACTCCTTGACATTTACCGCAAGTTGCGTCCGGGCGAACCCCCCACACTCGACAACGCGAAGAACCTGATTGAGAACTTCTACTTCAATCCAAAGCGTTATGACCTTGCAAAGGTTGGCCGTTACAAGATCAACCGCAAGCTTGGTCTGGAACTGCCACTTGAGCAGAGCACTTTGACGATCGAAGACATTGTTTCGACAATCGAGTACCTCGTGCGTTTACATGCTGGCGACACGACCATGGAGACTCCTCGCGGTGAAGTTGTAGTTGAAACCGACGACATCGACCACTTTGGTAACCGACGTCTTCGTACCGTTGGTGAACTGATCCAGAATCAGATTCGCACCGGACTTTCACGCATGGAGCGTGTTGTGCGCGAGCGCATGACTACGCAGGACGTTGAAGCGATTACACCTCAGACTCTGATTAACATCCGTCCCGTTGTTGCATCAATAAAGGAGTTCTTTGGAACTTCGCAACTCTCACAGTTCATGGACCAGACCAACCCACTCGCTGGCCTGACCCACAAGCGTCGACTTTCCGCGCTTGGACCAGGTGGTCTCTCTCGTGAGCGTGCNNGGTTTTGAAGTCCGCGACGTGCACCCTTCCCACTACGGCCGCATGTGTCCTATTGAAACCCCTGAAGGCCCCAACATTGGTCTGATCGGTTCCCTTGCAACCTACGGGCGGATCTCACCCTTTGGTTTCATTGAGACCCCGTACCGCAAGGTTGTCAACGGTCGTGTCCTCGACGAAGTTCAGTACCTCACCGCAGACGAAGAAGACATGCACGTGATCGCCCAGGCGAATACGGCCATTGATGCTGACGGCAACATGACCAGCCTTGACCGAGTGGTTGTTCGTGTTAAGGGTGGCGAGGTTGAATACGTCAAACCAGAAGACGTCGACTTCATGGACGTGTCACCACGTCAACTGTGGTCGGTTGCAACGTCCATGATTCCGTTTCTGGAGCATGACGACGCCAACCGTGCACTCATGGGCTCGAACATGCAACGACAGGCAGTTCCTCTGCTTCGCGCACAGGCGCCGCTTGTTGGAACCGGCATGGAATTCCGTGCGGCCTATGACGCCGGTGACGTAGTTGTTGCACTCAAGCCGGGTGCGGTCAAGGAAGTCTCCGCCGATCTAGTCGAGGTAGCCAACGACGACGGCACCTACACCAGCTACAAACTCGAGAAGTTCCGTCGATCTAACCAGGGCACCTGTTTCAATCAGCGCCCAATTGTTACCGGTGGCGCGCGTGTTGAAGCTGGTGAAGTTCTAGCCGACGGTCCTTCAACAGATCTTGGCGAGATGGCGCTTGGTAAGAACCTGCTTGTGGCATTTATGTCATGGGAGGGCCACAACTACGAAGATGCAATTATTCTGAGCCAGCGTTTGGTGCAGGACGACGTACTCTCTTCAATTCACATTGAAGAGCATGAAATCGATGCCCGCGACACCAAGCTGGGCCCCGAAGAAATTACCCGCGACATTCCTAACGTCTCAGAGGAACTGCTTGCAGACCTCGACGACCGCGGAATTATTCGCGTTGGTGCAGACGTTGTCCCCGGAGACGTTCTTGTGGGCAAGGTGACACCGAAGGGTGAAACTGAACTCACACCGGAAGAGCGCTTGCTGCGTGCGATCTTTGGTGAGAAGGCTCGCGAGGTTCGCGACACCTCACTCAAGGTTCCCCATGGCGAATCCGGCAAAATCATCGCTGTTCGTGTCTTTGACATGGACGAAGGCGACGAATTGCCACCAGGTGTCACCAAACTGGTTCGTGTCTATATCGCTCAAAAGCGCAAGATCAAAGAAGGCGACAAACTCGCTGGCCGACACGGCAACAAGGGTGTTATCTCCAAGATTCTGCCAGTGGAAGACATGCCGTTCCTCGAAGACGGAACCCCAGTTGACATCGTCCTTAACCCACTTGGTGTTCCAGGACGAATGAATATTGGGCAGATCCTGGAAACTCACCTCGGTTGGGCGGCTTCGGCTGGCTGGTCGGTTGACGTTGCAGACCCACGTGCAGCACTTCTGCCAGAGGCTGTTAAGTCGGTCGCCCCAGGAACCAAGATTGCAACCCCGGTGTTTGACGGCGCTCGCGAAGAAGAACTGAGTTTGGTTCTGGACTCAACCACGCCAACGGCGGACGGTCTCAAGTTGGTTAACCCCAATGGCAAGGCCAGTCTGTTCGACGGACGAACCGGTGAGCCAATCCCAGGTGAAATCGCAGTTGGATACATCTACATCCTCAAGCTTCTGCATTTGGTTGACGACAAGATCCACGCTCGCTCAACCGGTCCGTACAGCATGATCACCCAACAGCCATTGGGTGGTAAAGCTCAGTTCGGTGGACAGCGCTTCGGTGAAATGGAAGTGTGGGCACTTGAGGCTTATGGTGCCGCTTACGCACTTCAGGAACTCCTGACCATCAAGAGCGACGACGTCCTAGGACGCGTCAAGGTCTACGAAGCAATTGTCAAGGGTGAAAACATCCCTGAACCCGGTATCCCGGAATCCTTCAAGGTGTTGGTCAAGGAAATGCAGTCCTTGTGCCTCAACGTTGAAGTTCTTTCCAAGGACGGCGTCGCCATCGAAATGAAGGACAGCGATGAAGACGTATTCCGTGCCGCCGAAGAACTCGGAATCGACCTGTCACGGCGCGAGCCAAGCAGCGTCGACGAACTGTAATCACTCACTCACCCGAATCATTCGAATCGAACGAAGGACACACACGTGCTAGACGTTAACTTCTTTGACGAGTTGCGCATTGGTCTTGCAACAGCAGACGACATTCGCACCTGGTCTTACGGTGAAGTCAAGAAGCCCGAAACAATCAACTACCGCACGCTCAAGCCAGAGAAAGACGGCTTGTTCTGCGAGAAGATCTTCGGACCTACTCGCGACTGGGAGTGCTACTGCGGTAAGTACAAGCGGGTTCGATTCAAGGGAATCATTTGCGAGCGTTGCGGTGTTGAGGTAACTCGCGCCAAGGTGCGTCGCGAGCGCATGGGCCACATTGAACTTGCTGCACCAGTGACACACATCTGGTACTTCAAGGGCGTCCCTAGTCGTTTGGGCTACCTCCTTGATCTGGCGCCCAAGGACCTTGAAAAGGTCATTTACTTTGCTGCCTACATGATCACTTCCGTTGACGTCGATGGTCGTCACGAGGCACTGCCTTCACTAGAGAACCAACTCAGCGTTGAGAAGAAGCAAATAGCCAAGCGTCGCGACGCTGATATCGAGACTCGTGCCCAAAAGATGGAAGCCGACATCGCTGAACTCGAAGCTGAAGGTGCCAAGAGCGAAGTGCGTCGCAAGGTTCGTGAGTCGGGTGAGCGCGAGCTCGCGGCGATTCGTCGCCGTGCTGACGTGCAGATCGAACGTCTTGACAAGGTATTTGATCGTTTCCGTACCCTCAAGGTTCAAGACCTTGAAGGTGACGAAATGCTCTTCCGCGAAATGCGGGACCGTTATGGTCGCTGGTTCGACGGTGGCATGGGTGCCGCAGCAATTGAGAAGCGTCTTGAGTCATTCGACTTGGCAGCAGAGTCTGAGCTTCTCCGCGAAATTATCGCTACGGGCAAAGGTCAAAAGAAGACCCGTGCACTCAAGCGCCTCAAGCTCGTCAACGCGTTCATGAGTACAACCAACTC
>DKME01000166.1:7091-7290 GCA_002469525.1 Actinobacteria bacterium UBA7422 | reverse complement strand
GCCACGGTTGAGCTGACTGATTGCGATGACGGGAACTTCAAGTTCCTTTGCCAGAAGTTTCAGTGAACGGGAGAACTCGGAGACTTCCTGCTGGCGGCTTTCCACGCGCTTACCGCTTGACATGAGTTGCAGGTAGTCAACAACAACTAGTTGCAAATTGTGGCGTTGTTTCAGGCGCCGACACTTTGCGCGAATCTCC
>DKME01000166.1:4122-6910 GCA_002469525.1 Actinobacteria bacterium UBA7422 | reverse complement strand
ATAGAAGCGCTGCGACAAATATCAAGCCCCAGTGTCGACTTTCCCAGAGCCGGGCGAGCCGCAACGATAACTAATTGGCCAGCGTGTAAACCGTTTGTCAGTGTGTCAAGTTCGGCGAAACCGGTAGGAACACCCACCATTTGACCGTCACGATTGGAGATCGCTTCAATCTCACTGAGAGTTCCTTGCATAATGTCGCTCAGTGGTGAGTAGTCCTCACTGGTGCGACGTTCTGTTACTTCGTATACCTCGGCTTGGGCCCGGTCAACTGCGTCGTCGACCTCACCTTCACCGCTGTAGCCCAAATGGACGATTCGCGTGCCGGCAGTTACCAACCTGCGCAGAATTGCCTGTTCTCGCACGATCCGCCCGTAATAGTTGGCGTTTGCCGCCGTGGGAACCATGGACACCAAAGTGTGTAAGTAGGAAGGCCCACCAATGCGCGTGATTTCACCGGACTTGGTCAACTCGGAGGCAACGGTGACGGCGTCGGCTGGTTCACCACGACCATAAAGATCCAGGATCGTGTCGTAGATTGTGGAGTGTGATGGACGGTAAAAGTCGTCGGCGCGAATTGTTTCAATTACGTCGGCGATTGCGTCTTTACTGAGCAGCATTGCACCCAAAACAGATTGCTCGGCTGCCTCGTTATTGGGTGGCGTGCGATCTGGGCCAGCAGAATAGGCCGAGTCTCGGGGTTCCTCCGGGAGTGGAAGTTCTGTGACGCTCAACGAAATCCCTTTCAGTAACTACATCTAGTCCGACCAGCAGTAAACACCGAGGGTCTGACACTAGGGAGCAAGCAACTCCCTGTCCATTCACCCTGTGGGCCTAGGTGTGGGTTACCTGTGCACCACGTATCCAATACCGTGGACGGCGCTGGGATATCTTGTGGAAAAGTGAACTATTTTTGATGATTCTCAGGTTTTCCCTCACGCAATGGTGTCCACACCCTGTGGACAAAAACTTTATTACTAGGCTGCGAGGATGCTTGAAAAATCGAATTCAACCCCATTGCGGGTGACCGCCGTGTGCCTGGGAAACATTTGCCGTTCACCGATCGCCGAGGCTGTCTTACGTGACCGGATCGAGCGGGCCGGTCTTAGTGACCTCGTGATCGTGGACTCGGCCGGTACGGGTGATTGGCATCTTGGTCACGACGCTGATCCCAGATCGCAAGCCATACTCACGCAAAATGGATACTCGCTGACCCATGAGGCCCGACAAATTTCTCCGACCTGGATGGCCGAGCTCGACATTATTTTGGTCATGGACCAAAGCAACTACACGAACGTTGCAGCCATGATCACCCAAAGCGGTTTCGAACCCGAGTTGTACATGATGCGTAGCTTCGATCCTGATCTGAGACACCTAGGCGAGCTGCACCCTGATCTGGACGTCCCCGATCCATATTTCGACAAAGGAGACGGCTTCACCCTTGTTCTGGAAATGATTGAGCGGGCAGCTGATGCTTTTGTCGCCGGGCTACCCGCTCGTTTACATTAAGCGGGGCGCACCACTTCACCATCGCCGGACAAACGGCGGTAGGCGAGGGCGTCAGCAAGGTAAGTGAATGCCGCAACGAATACGTTGATGAGTGCAACGAGAATAAATGCGATGACGGACAGGATTCCGGTCAGCACATTCAGGTTGTCGGCTGCCGCGGCACCCAAAATTGACTGAACAAAAACTGCAAGAACGGTGAGTGCTGCCGTCGCGCCGATTAATACGATTCGGAACCCAATGAAGCGCCAGAACGAAGTGGTAATTAATTCCCAGCTCATGGCTAGTGCACCAAAACCGGTCATGCCGGGCTTGCCAATAAGTGCATAGGGAAATAGTGCGAACATGAACGCCAAGATCAGTCCTGGAATAATGAAGGCGAAAAGCCCAACAACAACAATGCCGATATAGACAGCACCTGCCACGAGGAACCACCAAAAACGATCCGAGCGCAACAGGACACCAACGGAAGGCTTAGCACCCTCGGAGGCGTTATAAGCGTTGCGAAGTAGGCCGAGGAACGTGTAGAAGAAGCCAAGAACACCGATGAAAATCACGATTGCACCTAATGCCGGCACAGCCATTGCAGCAAGGGCACCCACCACAATAATCGCTAGCGGAATTGCTACTGCGAGAACAACCACCAGCAACCAATGCCAGTACTGACGCTTGGTCAGACTCCACGCTTCATCGAGTACCGCAGCAATATCAAATCCGGACATTTTCTCCCCTTGTGCTCATGTGATCTGGTGTGAATTCGGATAAGACGAACATATCACTGAATGAGTACCTCATTCTTGCTTATGGTTCCAGATTTATGTCCTTGACAGATTTTCCGGATAACCGCCAAGGTTTCCACTTCACCGCGTAGAGTTTGGTTGCGTTGATCAAAAATACAAGACGGTGGTCTTAGAGCAATCCTGATAGGAGGTGGAGGTCACATGGCAGCTGTTACGGGGCCACTCCTCGCACCGGCGCTGACCACGCTTGCAAGTAACAAGGTGGACGTTGTCAGAGACACCGTTGCCCAGCAGACCACTCCACATGAGGTGTATTGCGCTTCAAAGACTCTCGACGGAGTTGTCGCAAGTGTTGCATTACCCTCCACGCGTTTGGTTTTTGTAAAATACGGTGAACAGGTAATGGTGTCAGCACCTCCCACGGGTGACAAATTGGTCGCCACGGTTCCACTTGGAACAATGGGGGTCGGCCATAAACCCTCCGAAAGTCTTTCCTACCGGTCACATGGCTTCCTACTTTCGTCGACCCAAGACACGATCATGCA
>DKME01000166.1:0-4082 GCA_002469525.1 Actinobacteria bacterium UBA7422 | reverse complement strand
GCACAACAGGCGCAAAAAGTCTTGGGGCATGATCAACACTTTGGCCAGTTTCAATGGTTGAATCGCCAATCACTCGTTGAAAGCTCGCTTACACACATGTGCACTGGCGCATGGGAAATGGCCATGAGCCTTCCAGCAGATACTCCAGAATTTGTGGTGAGTCGTCTCATGAACTCAATGCAGCTCAACATAATAAATTCACTCGTGTTGGCCTGTGATCACACGCAGCTTTCAGCAGGTCCCGAAAAATCTCGCATGTCACGCTTGATTTCTTGGATTGAAGTTCATGCAGGTGAAGCCATCACGGTCGCAGACCTTGCTTCCGAGGTTGGCTTGAGCGTCCGCCAGCTGCAAGCCAGCGTCGCACAGCATTTTGGAATTTCCCCCATAGAACTTTTACGTGAAACACGGCTTCGCATGGCGCGAGAAGCCCTCATTGCGGCAGACCCGGATAACTGCACGATTTCCACAATCGCCTACTCAATGGGTTTCAATCACCTTGGTCGTTTCTCGCATCACTATTTCACCGAGTTCGGTGAAAAACCCTCCGAAACTTTTAGGCGCAACCTTCATGGCTGATAGTGCAAATATTTTGGTCCTCTACTACTCCGCAACCGGGAACGTTGCCCAAATGGCCCACGCATTGGCAGACGGCGCCTCTGGTCTTGGAGCACACGTGCGAGTACGTCGGGTGGTCGAGATCGCGCCAACAACAGCAGTAGCCAGCAATCCAAAGTGGCAAAAGTTTCTCGATACCTGCCAAGATGAATATGTTGCACTAACCGACATTGAATGGTGCGATGGAATCGCGCTCGGATCCCCCACGCGATTTGGCAACCCCGCCAGCCAATTGCGAGCCTTTCTTGACACCACCGGTGGTCTGTGGGCACAGGGGTCCCTGTCGCGACTTGTGGGAACTTCGTTCACAAGCGCATCAACGCAACACGGTGGGCTCGAGTCCACAATCCTTTCGATGAACAATATTTTTTATCATTGGGGATCAGTGATCATGCCGCTTGGTTACGTGAATTCATTCGTGCACAAAGAAAGTGGCAACCCTTACGGCGCATCCCTTTATTCCACTAGCGCAAACTCGGCAACGCAGACGCACCTGCAGGCGGCGACTTTGCAGGGTGCACGCTTAGCGCGAATAACGAGAGCCATTTCGTCAATGTCCGAAGAATGAATAACAAATAGGTGAGGGAATGACCCAAATACAGATAGTTGCAATTGGCGGTAGCACCCGTGTGGAGTCTTCGACCGAGTTAGCGCTGCGGATTGCCGGGCGAGCTGCAGAGCGCGCGGGAGCGGCCGTCACCTACGTCACCGGACCGGACTTGATTTTGCCAATGTATGACATCAATGATCCTGATCGTCAACCGGTTGTCAAGGATTTCATTGAAAGTGTTCGACAAGCTGACGGTCTAATTCTGGCAAGCCCGGGGTATCACGGTGGCATGAGCGGACTGTTCAAAAACGCCATGGACTATCTCGAGGATCTGCGCGAAGACGAACGGCCATATCTCCATAATCGCGCAGTTGGCTGCATTTCAACGGCGTACGGCTGGCAAGCAGCCGTGGCAACCTTGCAGCAGCTGCGCCAGATCACCCATGCCTTGCGTGGGTGGCCGACACCCATGGGTGGGGCGATCAACTCATTGAACTCCAAATTTGACACCGATGGCGAGTGCTCCGACGAATCCACAACCGCGTCCCTGGAAATGATCGGTCTGCAAGTAGTCGACTTTGCACACAAGCACCGGTAACTATGCCGGTAGGCTGCCGGGATGCCTGCGGCCGTAAGCGAACATCAAGATGCGATTGCACTTCGTACCTCGAGGCCGCAATCTTTGATCTTTACTATTTATGGCGCCTACAGCAGATCACTCGGTGGCTGGATTGCTGTCTCAAGTCTTCTTGCACTTCTACGGGAAATGAACATTGAAGACAATGCGGTTCGAAGTGCATTATCGCGTTTGAAACGGCGCGGTGTACTCCTTTCTGAAGCTCACAACGGCTTTGCAGGGTATGCATTAAGTGATAGTGCTCGCAAAGCATTTGATACCGGCGATGCTCGGGTTCTCGAACGACGCCACCCTGAAGAAGAGACGCGTTGGATTCTCGTAGCATTTTCCATCCCTGAAAAGTCAAGGGACTTGCGCTACCGGCTCCGATCCCGTTTAACCGGCGTAGGTTTCGGACAGGTGACAGGTGGGCTGTGGATTGCACCAGCTTCACTTCGCGCCGATGCTGAACTAGCGATCGACACTCTTGGTATCCATCAGTACGTGCACCTATTCGAAGCAGACCACCTCGAATCAGACTCCACGGGTGCAGGATCTACCGACGAAGGATCCGTCCAACAATGGTGGGATCTCGACGCTATCGAAAAAAAATACGAACAGTTCATCCAGGCTTTTTCCCAATTGCAACAAGCTTTTGAATCCGGTGAGGAGCCCGTTTCTCCGGAAAATGCGTTTCGAAATTACACCCGAATTCTTACTGCTTGGCGCCCATTGCCTTATATCGATCCCGGACTTCCCAACTCACACCTCGCACCGAATTGGAAAGGCAGAACCGCAACTGAATTATTCTTTTACTTCAATGATCTGCTTGCCGAATCGGCACAGGAACACGTACGTAAAAGTGTGGATTCCACGTTGCAATTCACAAAGGACGTTAACTGACGCTATTGAGCGATTTTGGCGACCAAAGCCCCACTAGCGCCACCCACTCCGCCACCCGGCCAGGTACCTGCACCACATGTATACAGATTCTTAACTGGGGTCCGGTGCCGGCCCCAACCTGGTACTGGCCTTAGGAAGAAGAACTGCGCCGGGTGGTGGCTGCCACCCAGTGAATCACCCTGAATCAGATTCACGTTGTAACGCTCTAGGTCCGTTGGGCTCAAGACGGCTTGTCCAATAATTAAGTCCCGGATCCCCGGGGCATACCTGTCCAGTAAATCGATAACATGTTCGGCGTAATCACCCGCGACTTCACTCCAACTCTGGCCGCTAGCAAGCTCACGCGGCAACATGCGGACCTGCACCCATAGTGTGTGCTTCCCTTCTGGCGCTCGGGTCGGGTCGCTCACCGTTGGCTGCCCAACAACCAATGTCGGGTGATCGGGTAATTCACCCGCCGCCGCACTTGTGTACGTGCGAGCCATGTCGTCGACATAGGGTCCAATGTGAACGTAGTTAAATGTCCTTGCCTCTTCCGCCGTCCAATTGGGGAGGTCGCTCAACGCCAAGTGGATCATCATGGTTGCTAGTCCGGGACGGAACTTTTCAACCCGCTTAACAACTTCCTTTTGGGCAATTTCCTTTGATAGGAGTTGTGGCATCAGTCGTGGATTAACGTTGCTAATAACCGAGGACTTCGCGCGATAAACACTCCCACTCTCGGTAAGTACACCGGTAGCTCGATCACCTTGGGTGAGGATTTCAGTGACGCGTGAGTCACAATGAACTTCACCACCGTGTTCATGGATCACTCCTACCAAGGCGTCGACCAAAGTAACAGCTCCACCCTCGCCAATCACCATGCCAAATAATTGACCACCGACAGTCTCCAAATAACTGAACAATGCACCACCGGAAATATCGGGTGCGAAATCCAGGTGCATGCCCCAGGTAGCCATTAAGGCTTTTGTTTTGGGTGACTCAAAGTTCTCGTCCGTGAACGCCCGCGTTGACGAGAGTGCAAGTTTGGCCATTTGATACACGCCGTCAGTACCTAGCGCCTTGCGGGCTTTCCACATTGTCTTTACCGCTGAGACACTGGGCATGTCCGATCCAAGGATCCCAAAAATAAATGGTGCCCACTCGTTGAGTTGGACGGTCAACCTTTCCCAGGCAGCTATATCTGCTGGAGCCACTTTAGCCAAATTTGCCTTGGTAGCTTCGGCGTCTGACTCAACGCCGATCATGGTTCCGTCAGGGAAGATTGAGCAAAATGGTTTGGCTGAGGGAACTAAAGCGAAACCATGTTTAACGAGTTCAGGGCCGATGGCAGCCATTACCGGACCGCCCGCGAAAAGTCCGAGGTTCATGGCAAATAAATCGTGTTTGAACCCC
>DKME01000058.1:3150-18026 GCA_002469525.1 Actinobacteria bacterium UBA7422 | reverse complement strand
CGGTTTGAATGGTGGGTTCTTGATTGGAATGAGAGTGCCCGCGAGGTCTACCAACATCTAGGTGCCCAAGCCCTCACTGAATGGATTCCTTACCGAGTCACCGGAGAAGCCCTCGTGAAACTCGCAGGCAAGGCACCCAAGCAATGACGATTGAATTTGTGAAGGACGTTTCGTTGTGCGTTCCCAGCGAACCCCAATATCTGCGGGTAATTCGACAGATCGCCATGGTGGTTGGGGCAAAGGCTGACCTACCCCTTGACTGCCTCGACGAGGGTCAGTTGGCCAGTGACGAGGCAGCCAATATATTAATGAAGTTTGCCGAGCCCAATGCGGCGCTTTATTTCGATTGGGGATCTCAGCCGGGAGCATTACATCTGCGCGCTCGGACACGCTGTCTCCTGCCCGAACTCCCAGACTTACCTAAAACACTCGAATACGCGTGGGTGATCATTTCTGCAATCACGAGTCACCTCGATATTTTCCTTGCCGAGGATCAAGTTCATATCCACTTGACAGTTCAAAGTGATATTTAGCCATGCTGAGTGCTGGGGCTGTCAACAACTTAATCTTGGAACTGCGATCACCGGATACAACTGAACCAAGGGTCGATCAGATTAAGTCAGTAATAGTTGAGGAACATCAAGGTTTGATTCGCCATTTCATTCATTTTTATGATCCGCAAATTTATGAGGATCTGGTTCAAGTTGGCACAGTGGGACTGTTGGCAGCGATTGACAAATTCGACGTCAATCGAAATGTTGCCTTTGGCACCTATGCAGCAATTCAAATTCGCAGTGAACTCTCCCACTTTCTTCGTGACAACCGGACCATCCGAATTTCCCGAACGATGCAAGAAAACCTCAAAAAGGTGAAAGATGCCCAGGAAAAATTCGTAAACGAATACAGTGTGCAGCCAAGTTTTTCCGAATTGGAGAGCAGAGTTGATCTAAGCCGAAGCGACCTCTTTGATGCCTTGCAGGCGAACCAAAGCGCATACTTCACTTCACTTAACGACCCCGAAACTCATGTAGATATTGCTACCAGCCAGGACGAATTCGAGTTCGTCGAAGAATGGAACTCCATACTTCCTGCCATTGAATTACTCTCTCCCCTTGATCGCAGAATTCTTGGGATGCGATTTATAGAACAAAAGAAGCAGGGTGAGATTGCACAAGAACTTGGCATGAACTCTATGGCGGTGTCCAGACGACTCAATGCGATTGTGAAGGAGATTCGCTCAGAAGTAGATGGTGCGTGACCCTGGGGGTGAACGCAAGAATGATTCCCAGGCCGCAAGTAAGGGTAGCTAGGATTGCCAGTGTTCGTTGGAAAGAGTCAGTTGCTCCAGTTACAGGAATACTCACAACAAGGACTAACAGCTGAGCAAGTAGGAAAGGGGCTCTTGCCCAGCGCTTGGATTTGAACCAGCCCAGAGATACGGCCAGCATTCCTAATCCAAAAGCGAGGAAAATCACCACTTCCAGGATTACCCCGGGGGCGTTCGCGACCTCACTGGGCCCACTAATACCTAGTCGGGCCACGCCAATCACGACCAAGACGGCGTAAACCAGAAAGAAAACCCCCTGGATGGCGCTCAATCCCCCAAGAATTCGAAGCCGAATCAGGACTGGAAGTCTACTTAACACCACCCAAGCGTAACGCCATATTTGAATGCAGGGGCAGGAGCGTAGAGTGATGAGGTGCGAGCGTTACTGGTAGTAAATCCCAATGCAACGAGCACCTCACCTCGGGTAATTGACGTGATAGTTCGGGCGCTTTCCCACGAACTCGACCTTGAAGTCACCATGACTACTCACAAGGGCCACGCCCAGTCAATCGGTGAATACGCCGTTGAATCCGAAATTCCACTCGTCATCACGCTCGGTGGCGACGGGGTCGTCAATGAAGTAATCAATGGGATCATGTACGCAAATCCCCTCAAGCCAAGACCTGCAGTTGCGCCGATTCCCGGCGGCAGTGGCAATGTTTTTGTACGGGCCCTGGGGCTACCGATTGATCCAGTTGAAGCAACCGGTGCCATCATGGAGAGTTGTCGCGCCAATCGATTTCGCAACATCAGTTTGGGGTTGGCACAGGCAACTCGGATCGACGGTGAAGAATTTGGGCGCTACTTTGCCGCAAATTCAGGGATCGGCCTTGACGCAACAATAATTGCAGCAATGGACAAGGACCGAAAGGACGGCGTAAACGCTTCACCAATCCGCTATTTGAGCACAACGCTGCGAGAATACTTCCGACGAACTAATCGAACAGCCTCGATAACGGTGACCCGGCCTGGGAGCGCTCCAATCGACCATGTGTACGTGGCCTTAGTTCAAAACACTTCTCCGTGGACATATTTTGGATCATGGGCACTTGACCCAAATCCAGCCGCAAGTTTCGACACAGGGCTTGACGCATTCATTGTTCGCAGGCTAGACCCTATTTCCACGGCATTGGCAGCTCGTCGAATAATTGCACGATCACGCAGTAAATCCTCGGTTAGCGCCTACAAGAGTTGGCACGACCAGCGGGCCTTTAGCATCCATGCACGCGTTGAAGTCCCCATCCAGATTGATGGTGAAGCCCTAGGAAATGTCTCCGGGGTCCAATTCACACATGTCCCTGAAGCGCTGCGCGTTATCAACCCGTTATGAAGATTTCAGAAATGGACAAATAGAACATTTAGGTTAAATGTGACCCATTCAACATAAAAAAGTCCCGATTTACTGAAAGTTTCTGTCGTTTCCACTTGAACCAAGCGCCAAGGTCTGCGAACCTGTCCCTGCCCTTGTTTTGACGGGCTGGCCGCCTTCCCCCGAGGGCCAGTGAAGCGACACTTCACCCCCAAGTGGAAGCCAGCGCGTGAAAGCATTCACAAGTGCTGGCGAACCCAGCGCATCAGCACAGATGGAGTGATCCCGCATGGACTGGCGCCACGAGGCAGCCTGCCGTGACGAAGACCCTGAGTTGTTCTTCCCAATCGGCAACACCGGACCTGCTTTGGTCCAAATCGAAGAGGCCAAGGCCGTTTGCCGTCGTTGTCCTGTCGTAGACGACTGTCTCCGATGGGCACTTGAGACCGGGCAGGACTCTGGCGTGTGGGGTGGGCTCAGTGAAGACGAGCGACGCGCACTAAAACGGCGAAATGCTCGTCTGCGCGCACGTACAAGTGCCTGATAACTCAATTACCCGCGCGTGAAAAATTAGTTGTGGGCGGGCCTGCGGGAAATTGGAATCGAAATACTCACCAGCGTCCCATTGTGAGCGTCCACTCCCCCCGGGTTAGACCCGATACTGACGCTTCCATGCAGTTCGTTCACGACCAAGTCTGAAACAATCGTGAGTCCCAATCCGCAGTGAGAAAACTCGGACAGGGGCATGGGCTCTGCGTCCACCGCACCCGTCCCGTTGTCTGAGACGCTTACGCGTAGCAGCCCCATTTCGCGTTCGGCAACAAGCACAATTTCGGTGGCACTGGAATGTTCGGCGGCGTTGTGAAGCAGCTCGGAAACGGCCATTGCCAACGGTGTCGCCACTCCAGAACTAAGAACGCCAAAACTACCAATCAGACGGATTGAAAAATTAGCGCTTTCAGATTCAATTAATCCAAGTAAGGATTCCAGTAGGTCGTCAAAATCGACCACAGTTACTCCTTCGCGGGAAAGTGAATCGTGGACGCTCGCGATTACCCCGATCCGCCCCTGTGCCTCCGCTAAGGCCTCTTTCACGGCCACGTTGTTCGATCGTCGGCCCTGCAATCGGAGCAACGAGGCCACAATTTGCAAATTGTTTTTTACGCGATGGTTGATTTCCTTGATAATCGCGTCTTTGGACAGTAACTCTCTCTGATGTGCACGCAATTCAGTTACATCTTTGATAACTATGACGGTGCATTTCTCATCGCCACCGGATTGACCCTGTGCATGTAGATAGTGTGACGTGAGCATGAGCGTCGCACCTTCACCGATCAGATCCGCCGTAGCAGTAGTCCCGCCACGCGCGATCTTGGTCAACGAAATAGACAAGCCTTGCGGTGCCGCACTCATCCGCTTGACGATTTCGAAGAAATTTTGATCGACCAAGTCAAGTGCTAAGCCGAGCTTTCGAAATGCACTGAGCGCATTTGGGCTCGCGAAATTTACTATGCCGTCTTCGCCGAGTCGAACAAGGCCGTCACCTACACGAGGTGACTCCCCAGCGTCTAGCCCGTGCGCCATCCCGGCAAACCAGTCTTGGCCACTCGTGATCATAGAAAAAATGGAATCGGCGCTTTCAAGATAAACGCGTTCAAGGCGACCCGCCACCCTCGGTGCACCCCCACAATGACGAGCGATGACCGCAATAATTCGACCGTCAAACAGCATGGGAATGGCTTCGACCCCAGCGGGGGACAGCGGATCTCCTTTTTCCCGCTGAATCGTTGCCCTGCCCAAGGCTTCGGCCTGATCAAGGTAGTGAAATCTGCCCCGTGGAGCAAACGCTCCAACAACGTCTTCAAGGAGGGTCGTGGGGGCGCTCGCGGGTCTGATCTGGGCTACGGCGACCATTCCAGCTTCATTCCAGGTGGGAACCCACAGCACGAGGTCGCTCAGCGCTAGATCCGCCAGTATTGACCAGCGAGAGGTAAGAGCTTCCAGAGCTGCGATCGCTTGTGCGGACAACTCGGTGCGGTCTTGCAATGTTTTTGCGACATGCCCCACATGCACACACTAACGTGACACCATGAGCGAGCAAGAGTTACCCGCAACCGGCCACCAGGTAATTGATGCTGCCGAAAAATACGGCGTAAAGCATTTATTCACACTCTCCGGCGCACATATTTTTCCGTTATATGACGCCTGCGAAAAGCGCCCCAATGCGCCAGCCCTCGTCGATACTCGCAGTGAACAAACCGCCGGGTTCGCGGCCGAAGCCACTGCTCGCCTGACCCGCACACCGGGATTCGTGGCAGCGACCGCTGGACCCGGCGTGACAAATCTCGTCACACCCATAACGAGTGCGTTCTTCAATGGCGCCCCCGTTGTTGCAATTGGCGGCCGCTCCCCTGACTTTCGTTGGGGCCTCGGTGCATTACAAGAGTTGGACCACCCCCCACTCTTTGAATCGGTCACCAAATCCGCGCTAACAGCACATGACAGCGAGCAGGTTGGGTATCTAACTCAACAGGCATTTGCAACGGCCCTCTCACCACATCAAGGTCCTACTTTTCTTGACATTCCAATGGACAAACTCTTTACACCAGCACCTGTAACCGGTGAGCACCTCGCCGACGTTAAACGTCCTACTCCTGATCTAGCGCACCTTGACGAAGCACTCAGGGTACTGAATTCCTCCCACCGCCCAGTCTTTATTGCTGGAGGCGACATCTGGCAGAACAAGGTGGAGGAGCAATTCCAAAATTTGATTGAACAGATCAAGATCCCGGTGATCGTGAACGGCATGGCCCGAGGAATCCTTCCACCCAGTGATCCTTTGCTTGTTACGCCGGCTCGATCACATGCCCTTAAAAATGCGGATGTTGTGGTCGTGGCAGGAACCCCACTTGATTTTAGGTTGGGCTACGGAGATTTCGGGGATGCCCAAGTTATTTTTGTTTCCGATGACCCGTTGGCCTCGCGGCAAGCAAAGGCTATTCGCCTGACCGGTGATTTACTTGAATTAGTAGGAATCCTTTCCACGAATCTAACAAAACCTATTGGCACTCAATCGTGGAAGGACGAATTGCACGCTCGGAGTTCGGTCATCCGTTTGAGTAACCAAGAACTTATGCGTACGCGCGGGGACCTGATTCACCCAGCAGAAATTTATGGCGAATTAATTCCGCGGCTAACGCAGTCCACGATCACTATCGGCGATGGTGGAGATTTCGTTTCATTTGCCGGAAAATTTATTGAACCAGAACGTCCTGGTCGCTGGCTTGATCCAGGGCCTTTTGGTGCACTTGGGACTGCCATGGGCTACACCCTGGCCGCGGGCAAGGCGTTCCCCAGTGACCCGCTCGTCGTGCTCCTCGGGGACGGGGCGGCCGGATTCTCTTTGATGGACGTGGATTCACTCGTCCGCCACAAAATTCCTGCAACAATAATTGTTGGCAATAACGCCGGATGGGGACTTGAGCGCCATCCCATGCGTTTCTTGTATGGCTATGACGTCTTGGCAGACCTTGAGCCGAGTCGCTATGACCAGGTAGTGGAGGCCTTGGGGGGTGCGGGTGAAGTTGTCGAATCAATCTGGGAATTGGGACCTGCACTTGATCGTGCCATGAACTCTGGAGTTCCCTACTTAGTCAATGTAATGACTGATCCAGAAGTTGCGTATCCCAGGACAACCACAGGAATCTAGTGTGGTTGCCTAGGTGGGCCAGCTAGATTTGTTAACACGGACTCGAGTGATTCCTCCATTGCCCACTGATCTATCGGCTTCATGTAATTCCACTTCAAACTGAATTCGATCACCTGAAATCGACTCGACCAGCGCTGTTGCAATCACGACTTGACCAACTGCTGTAGGAAAAAGATGCTTAAAGTCAATTTTGTAGCCCACCGTTGTACAACGGTTACATATTTTAGGGGCCACCGCAGCAGCAGTTGCCGCCTCACACCATGCAATGGCTATCGGCGTGGCTAAAACGTTTACCGAACCGCTACCCAATGCGATGGCAGTGTGATCAATTCCAACGGTGAATTGAAGTTTTGCGGAACTGCCGACCACTTTGTCTAGGCAGGTACATGACTGGCTCATTGCAGAATTACGAGAATGTCGCCTTCGTTGACCACGTCGCCCACGGAGACAACAATCTCGGCCACGATTCCAGAGGCCTCAGCCAACACGGGAATTTCCATTTTCATGGACTCGAGCACTACGAGAGTGTCGCCTGGGACAACACTGTCTCCAACTGATGCCTCAATTGAATGAACGGATGCGACCATCTCAGCGAGAACATGCATATGTGAATGTTAGTCCGCTTCCGTTGACCACTGAATCAGCGCGGGCGAATTATTTCTTACCGAGTTAACTGCTCGGCCCACGGCAGTGGCTTGCAGGTTTGAACGGGCCACGAGAAACCCTAAGGCTGTTTCTGAATCAACTCCCGGGTCAAGCCAGGCATTCCAATGTGGAGTGTCAATGCATGCTGGCATACGGTCATGGATGGCTTCAAGGTTGGGCTGCGCGGGCAGAGTAATAATCGCGCATGTGGGAACAACGACCCCCTCAATCACGCTCTTTGCAACTAGCCCGGCCATGGCCAGAGGGCCCGGATCACCAACCGGAGTGGAAATGTAGAAGGGATCCTTCGCAGGACGCTTCCACTCGAAATAACCCGACGCTGGAATCAGGATCCGGTTGTTCGCAAATGCTTTTTTGAACGTTGCCTTCTCAGCAACGCTCTCGCCTCTCGCATTTATGAGTAAGGTCGAGGCCTTCTTGGCCCACGGGGGAATAATTCCCCACCGGACCTGGGTAAGCAACCGCTCTCCCGATTGGGACGTCACAATCGGAACCTTGACACTTGGCGCGATGTTGTAATTTGATCGGAACTCCCTGCCCACCAAATCTGGATCAAGGTTGGCACCAAAGTGCTCAAGAAGATTATTTTGGTCCTCCGCTAAGACATAACGCCCACACATGCATTGATAGTAGAGCGTGAGTGAAAGACTGCACCCATGACTGATTGGGAGGCGATAAGTGCCAACCAGCCCATTAGTGCTTCTATCGCCCTTCCTGGATCAAAGTCATTGAGCAATCGTGAACTAATTTTGTGCGCGCTGGCGGACTCGCCCTCAACACTTCGCGGTGTCCTTGATGCACGGGACACCCAATTGATGATCGAAGGTTTAAGGTCCTTCGGTGTGCAAATCGAGGAAACCGGAAGGGACTCTGCCGGCAATCTTGATCTTGACATTACTCCCCATTTTTTGCGAGCGTCGCCTTCTTCACCAACCGTGATCAACGTGGGATTGGCTGGGACGGTCATGCGTTTTCTCCCGCCCGTTGCAGCGTTCGCGCGGGGGGATTCCTACTTTGACGGTGACGCGGCCGCACGCAAGCGCCCCATGGCAACTCTGTTGGAAGCATTAAAGGATCTTGGCTGTGACATTGAAGACCGTGGACGTTTGCCATTTTTGATTCACGGGAGCGGACATATTCGTGGCGGGGAGGTCGTCCTAGATGCTTCAAAGTCCAGTCAATTTGTCTCTGCATTGCTGCTCAGCGCGGCTCGCTGTGACGCTGGGGCCACTATTCGCCATGTGCCCGCAGAATTGGGAAGAACAGCCAGTGATCCCAGGGTTCCCAGTCTTCCTCACGTTGAAATGACAATCAATACCCTGGCAGAGCATGGTGTCACAGTTCGACGGTCAACCGCGAGTCAGGATTCTTGGCATGTTGATCCGCAGAACATAAATGGCGTTAACCTTCTGATTGAGGGCGATCTCTCCAATGCCACGCCCTTTTTCGCGGCCGCACTGATCTCGGGAGGAAAACTGAGCACTTCAGATTGGCCTGAGAATTCACTTCAGCCGATCGCCGAAATCACAGAAATCTTTGAGGCATTGGGTGCACAAATTACTCGGAGCGGTGGGAATTTCACACTCTCGGGCACCGGGGAAATCAACGGTATTGACATGGATCTCTCTGCGATCGGCGAAGTGGCTCCGACCGTGGCCGCATTATGCGCTTTAGCAGAAACGCCCTCCTACTTGCGAGGCATAGGGCATCTTCGAGGTCATGAGACAGATCGACTACGTGCGCTCGCTGACGAAATAAATGCACTCGGTGGAAACGTGATCGAAGAGGATACCGCGCTACGCATTTACCCGGCGCCGCTTAAGCGCGGTGTTTTCCACACCTATGAAGACCACCGAATGGCAACAGCTGGCGCGATCCTAGGTTTACGCGTCCCAGGAGTGGTTGTCGAAAATATTGAGACCACAGGCAAAACCCTCCCAAACTTTGTCGCACGTTGGGAAGAGCTGCTCAGTAAGTGAAATCACATAACCTCGATGAAGACGACGTGCGGATCAGGCCGGGGAAATCCAAATCCCGCCCACGCACGAAAGACCGCCCGAGTTTTACCAATATGTTTTATGGTTCCGTCTCAACCGTCGATCGCGGTCGATTCACCGTAAATCCTGAGGGGGAGACAGAAATTCTATACGCAGTAAAGGCTCGCGAACTAGGTCGTAAGGGACTCGTTGTCGGCGACCGCGTTGCCATGGTCGGCGATCCCACCGGCGGAATAGATCATCAAGTTCGCATTGTCCGTCGCGAGCCACGCGCAACCGAACTGCGAAGAACCGCGGACGACAACGACCCCCAGGAACGCGTGATCGTAGCCAATGCAGATCGACTTGGAATCGTTGTCGCAGCGGCAAACCCGCAGCCGCGGGTCGGGTTCATTGACCGCGCGATTGTGGCAGCAATGGATGCAGGGGTCACTCCATTCCTTGTGATTACTAAAGCTGACGTGAAGGACCCGCAGGAACTGGTCGCCGTCTACGCGGAACTGGGTATTCCAATTTTTGTCGTACACGACGGGGTGGCACCAGCAAGCATCAAAGAGTTCGTTCAAGGTCACATAACCGTGTTGCTCGGTCACTCCGGGGTTGGTAAGTCAACTTTGA
Organism: Actinobacteria bacterium UBA7422; assembly: GCA_002469525.1. Lineage (GTDB taxonomy): Bacteria > Actinomycetota > Actinomycetes > S36-B12 > S36-B12 > UBA4592. Next base: position 8,400 of record DKME01000058.1, on the reverse strand, counting down.
TAAATGAGCTCGCCCCCGAAGCTAAGCGAATAACCGGTTCGGTAAACGACCTCACAGGTAAGGGCAAACATACGTCAACGAGTGTTATTGCATTTCCCCTCTCCGGGGCTGGGGGAATCGTGATCGACACCCCAGGGATTAGATCCTTTGGTCTGGCACATGTCTCCCGCGAGACAATAATTAAGGCTTATCCAGACCTCGTGTCCTACACGGTTAATTGCCCCCGCGCTTGCAGTCACGACGAGCCCGACTGTGGCTTGGTAGAAATTTCTGATCCCATTATCCTCGAGCGGGTCGCATCCATGCAGAATTTATTGGCTGGGAATTTCACGATTGGAGTGCAGTGAAAAATTGGAAAACGGATCTTGACTTCGCTCAACTCTTGGCAGATCAGGCAGATTCGATCTCACTTGCGCGTTTCAACTCGTTGGATCTCCATGTCACTCAAAAGCCGGATTTGACACCGGTGAGCGACGCAGATCTTGCTGTCGAAACAAAACTTCGTGCACTTATTACTTCGGCGTTCCCCGGTGACAGCGTGATAGGAGAAGAGTTTGCTCACACCAATTTGGGCGAGCGAACATGGATCATTGATCCTATTGACGGCACGAAGAATTTCGTTCGTGGAGTGCCAGTCTGGGCTACATTGATTGCTTTGAGAATTAACAACGAAGTCACCCTCGGCGTTGTCAGCGCGCCGGCACTGAATCGAAGGTGGTGGGGCGTGCTTGGGAATGGCGCATGGGTAAGAGAGTCAACAAGTCACTCCCCCCGGCGACTTGCAACCAGTTCGGTCACAACCCTGTCGGACGCTTCCTTTAGCTACTCGGATCAGCGCGGCTGGGTGAACGACCAGTTCGAGGCATTGCGTGAAAATACGTGGCGCCAACGGGCCTACGGAGACTTCTGGTCGCACATGCTCCTTGCCGAGGGGGCGGTCGACATCAGCGCAGAACCAGAGTTGGCACTGCACGACTACGCGGCACTGTTACCGATTGTGAGCCAGGCCGGTGGCCACTTCTCACAATTTGATGGAACATCCCTCCCTATACATGATCCACATGCGCATCCTTCGCTTCTCTGCACGAATGGAAATCTGCATCAAGATTGTCTCAACTTATTGAAATTAAAGACATAGGGCCAATCTGTTGACACACTGGGAACGATGCAACCAAGGAGGCACACGTGAAAATCTCAAGTATCCTCGCAGAAAAAGGCACCGAAGTGGTTACGGTTTCCCCCGACCACAGTGTTCAGTCTTTGCTGGCCTTGCTTGCTCAACACAAGGTTGGTGCCCTCGTTGTTTCTGTCGACAGCACAACGATCGCCGGAATTGTTTCTGAACGCGATATTGTGCGCGCTCTTTCTGCCGGTGCATCCATCCTGGCCGAGCCAGTTTCGACAATCATGACCAGCGAGGTGTTCGTGTCTCCAACCGATACCAACATCGACGAACTCATGACCGTCATGACGGCCCAACGAATCCGACATATTCCCATCACTTCAGACGATGGACTCCTTGTGGGAATTGTCAGTATTGGGGACTTGGTCAAGGCACGGTTGGGTGAACTTGAAACTGAGAAGGCCGCTTTATTGGAATACATTACGAACGGCGGTTAGCACGCAACTTGACTCCACCGACCGGTCGAATAGTTACCAGTGGGTCACTTGCGGGAACGCCGTGTCCGGGTGGGTAGCTAAATTCAATTCGCTCACAAAGAGCTGCCAAAGTAATTACGCCTTCAACGTACGCAAAATCTTTTCCGATGCACTGCCTTAACCCAGCACCAAAAGGAATGAAACTTTCACGCGGATAGGAACCTAGGAATCGATCTGGCTTGAATGAATCTGGATCAGACCAAATATCAGGGTGCCGGTGCAGTAGTGCAGGACTCGTAATTACCAGCGCACCAGATGGAATTTCATAACCGTCAATTGAATCCCCGCCCAAAGACTTACGTGTGATCAGCCATGCAGGTGGATAGAGTCGGAGTGTTTCATTGAAGACAGCTTGTGTGTAGGGCAGTTGGGAGAGTCTGGAATCCAATTCGTCTCCGTTCGCGTACTGAGCCTCGGATGCAACGGCACTCTGGATCTCGGGGTGTGCTGCCAACAACGCCAAAGACCAAGAAAGAGCACTTGCAACTGTCTCATGGCCGGCGATAATAAAAGTTACGATTTCGTCTCGGATGCCGTCGCGATCAATCTTTGATTCACTGCTCGCATCAAGTAAATAGTCGACCAGATTTCGAGTCGATTTGGAATCCTTAATTAGATCCTCATTGAATGGTGTGGCGCTACGAGTGCCCACGATCGAATCAACAGCACCGTTGAGCGTTGAAAGGCTTCGCTTGAGAACTCGATTACCTGGAGTGGGAATACTTTGAGGTGGAGAAAGCGGAACTCGCGCCCGCTTAATTACTACTTCCAGTGCATCAAGTGTTGCGGACGTGATCTGGTGTGCGTCGTGGGTCAGATCAGATCCAAACAAAAATTCACCAACTACTTCCAGTGCGCTTGCAAGCATAAATGGATCCAGGTCTGTAACGGTCCCAGTCGCCTTTGCGTCAATGGTTGCAAGAATTCGATCCGCCGCAGCCTTCGTGACCGGAATAAGTTCGTCCAGCGCCTTTTTGTGAAAAGCAGGTTGAATAATCGGCCTTCGGGTTCGCCACAGTTCAGTATCGGCGGTCAGCAGCCCAGTTCCGGTCACCAAAGACAACGCTTTGTATTGGATGGTTGACTTGTCGTAGTTTTTTGCATTGTTCACGAGGACGTGTCGAACTCCACTGGCAGAGTTGACCAAGTAGGAAGGTGGCTTGGGAACAGGGAATTGCACGACGTCACCGTATGAACGCCAGGTCTTGAAGAGGTACTCCAATGGGTTTCGTCGGATCAAGGCAAAATTTTTGAGCATTTCTGGACCCATAGGACCGGGCGCTGTTGCCGGAGTTCCCAAAAAGTTGTCTGGCATTAGGTAGTTACAAAGAATTGCGAGTCAATCCGACCGTAGACGGTGGTTCGCTCTACCAAGTTCCTACCGAGTGGTTCAACGACTTCGCGGAACTGGGATTCAGAGATTCCTTGCCCATGACTCGCACCAGCAGCGCGGGAGATATTTTCGTCCATCAAGGTTCCACCCAGATCGTTGACACCTGCCCGCAACAGTTGTCGAGCACCTCGAGCCCCCAATTTCACCCACGAAGCTTGAATATTGGGAATGCTCCCGTGATAGGCGATGCGTCCCACCGCGTGCATCAAAATTGTTTCACGCCAAGTAGGTCCGCGTCGGGCCCCACGTTTCAAATAGATCGGCGCTGCCATATGGACGAACGGCAAGGGAACGAACTCCGTGAAACCACCGGTGCGTGCCTGCAGTTCGCGAGTCCGCACTATGTGTTGGGCCCAATGTTCAGGACGTTCGATGCTGCCAAACATGATTGTCACGTTGGAGCGAAGTCCTAACGAGTGCGCACTCTCATGCACGTCCAACCACTCTTGCGTCGAAATCTTGTCGGGGCAGATCACACGTCTGATGTCGTCGGCCAAGATCTCCGCTGCTGTCCCTGGCAGCGAACGCAGTCCCGCTTCTTTGAGCCTGCCAAGATAAATTTCCACCGGCTCACCCAGCCTCTTTGCGCCTTCATGAACTTCGAGTGCAGTGAACCCGTGCACGTGCATTGTGGGAACCGCTTCTTTGACAACCCGAGCAACGTTGATGTAGTAGTCCCCGTCAAAACTTGGGTGAATCCCTCCTTGCAAACACACTTCGGTGGCTCCTAATTCGTGTGCTTCCACCACACGATCAGCGATCTCTGAGTCCTTTAACAGGTATGGTGCACCACGAAGATTCAGCGAAAGGGGACCTTTTGAGAAACCACAGAATGTGCACTTGAACGTGCACACATTTGTGTAATTGATATTCCGATTACGTACAAAAGTGACGTCATTCCCATTCGCTTCTTCACGCAAGGTATTCGCCAAGGAAGCGATAGCGCCGATATCGGCTCCTCTGGCCCGAAAAAGTGTGACGATCTCAGATTCGGTTACCTGATGACCGGCGCGAACCGATTCCAAAATTTCAACAACCGGGCCGTCGCTCGAATCAGTTTCACTGCCCGAAATCAGAATTGGCGGAGCTGTATCGGCGCCTGAATACCAAGCTGTGGATCGACGGCCAATCTGAATAACTTCTGCGCCGGTGCCAACATTCGCCGCATCCTTATACTTTTCAGGGAACGTAGCACCAATGTCGTCCCTCGCGAATCCATCAGCGTCGCTCCGGTCCATTACGGCAAATCGAAGCTCCGGTGCAATCCATGTTTCCGGGTCACGAACAAACTCTGGGTAGATGGTGAGCCGGGGAACAAGAGTCCGACCGCTGGCCTCGACTCGATCACGGAGCAGCTCCAATGATGGCCACGGTTTTTCGGGGTTCACGAAATCAGCCGTTATCGGAGAGATTCCTCCGAGGTCATCGATCCCTGATTCCAGCAACGTATCAAGGTCATCGGTCAAATTTGGAGGAGCCTGCAAGTGCACACTGGCTGGAAGGATTTCCCTTGCAATGGCAATAGTTTCCAGGAACGCTTGCGGTGAACACGCTGGCCAATTGCGCATTTGCGTATCTTGTTTTGGGACAAAATTTTGGACAATTACTTCCTGAACGTGACCATATTTTTCATGTGCCGTCGCAATTGCCTCTAGTGCCGCGACCCGATCTTCTCGTGATTCCCCGATCCCCACCAAAATTCCCGTCGTGAAAGGGATCTGAAGTTCACCCGCCGCATTCAAAGTTGCTAAGCGGCGTTCGGGGGTCTTGTCGGGCGCACCCCGATGCGCTACGAGATCAGGATTGAGGCTCTCGATCATCATGCCTTGACTTGGGGAGACAAGCCGTAGCAAAGACAAATCCGCGTGGTCCAACGCACCTGCATTCGCATGAGGGAGCAGACCTGTCACGTCCAGCACCTCCTGTGCTGCCGCTACCAAATAATCAACCGTGCTGGTGAAGCCATTTTGGTCCAGCCACTCTCGGGCCTGGGGGTAACGAAACTCGGGGTACTCTCCCAAAGTGAACAAAGCTTCGTGGCAACCGGCTGCCGAACCCGCATTTGCGACTTCAAGGATCGACTCGGTACTGAGGTACGGGCTTTCCACTCGATGTGGTGCCTTAGCGAATGTGCAATAGCCGCACCGATCTCTGCATAAAGATGTGAGTGGAATAAAGACTTTTGGTGAGTACGTGAT
>DKME01000058.1:0-3033 GCA_002469525.1 Actinobacteria bacterium UBA7422 | reverse complement strand
GCGCGGGAGGCGGTCCATGTCCAACCAGGCTCTCGCTTTGGCGCGGTCTCGGTCACAACCTCAAGGCCCACTTCTGCAGCGTTACCAAAATTGTCATCGACGTGAATCAGGTTGTCGTAACCTAAGTGCTCCAGCATCGAGACCACGGCAGAAGCGCGATACCCCGAGCCGCAGTACACATACACGTCTTTATCGCGCGGAATGTCACCATGACGATCCATGACTTCATAGAACGGGATAAATTCGGCGCCCCGAACGTGTCCGCCTTCCCACTCAAGAATCTGGCGGGTGTCAATCACCATGGCATCGGGATTCGAGGTCCATTCATCCCGCACTGTTGCGAAATCAACCCTGCGGGTCACTGCGGGAAGCTCACCGTCTTCGAGCCAGAATCTTGGGTCGCCAACGGCATGTGCTTTTGGCACTGAGATACCAACGCGCACTAGTTCACGCATGGCAGCTTCTACTTGCTGGGTGGTTGCGCCAACCAGAGTGACCGGTGTTCCCCAAGGCATCATCCAGGCAAGGTAATTAATGAATGCACCGTCAAGATCAAAGTTCACCGCTCCAGGAATGTGTCCTTGGCTGAAAACTTCACGTGAACGCAGATCGACAATCCACTCGCCGCGGGCGATTGCAGCGCGCAACGCTTCGGGGTCTGCTTGCTTGGGCAACTCAAGATCAACATCTGCTGGGCCAGCGGCGTTGGCAGGACCCATATGTGCGTAATACGCGGGGAATACGTCCAGTCCACCAAGGACTACCTCAACAAAGTCCGACTCGTTTTGGGTCAAAGCCGGGTTACCGAGCTTCTCTTTACCGATTGTAGATTCATAGCCGCCAGCAGCCTGGGTTGCCGAGCAGAAAGATCCAAATCCGTGGGTGGGAAACACGCCGGTTTCACCTGCAAGATCTGTCGCCAGCCGCTGAACTGAGTTCCACTGGTCGTGGGCCTGCTTCTTGGTGAGTTCGGGTGAGACTAGGTCTGGACGCCCAACACTGCCAAACAACATTGACCCGCCGGTGAAAACCGCACCCGGGTGACCGTCCTTGGACGCTGCAAAAGAAATGTGGTGCGGGGTGTGACCGGGTGTGTGAATAACGGCAACATCGAATTCGCCAACAGTGAATGAGTCACCGTCGCTCACCGCCCGAACAAACGGTTCGCTCAGATAATCAAGTTCGACATCCCCTGGAACCACGTAGGTTGCACCGTGCTTGCGTGCAAGTTCAAATCCACCGGTTACGTAGTCGTTGTGAACGTGTGTCTCCGCGACGTGGGTCACTGTTAATCCGTGCTCAGCGAGCACCAGCTCAACTCGATCAATATCGCGCTGGGGGTCAACGACGAGCGCCGAAACACCGTCATGGACAACATAGCTGCGGTCACCAAGACCTGTTGAGTCAATTACTACGACGTGCGGTGCACTCGTTGATGTCATTTATTTAACCTCTCGCGAATATTTACCGATGAATTTTTAAAGGTGAAAAAACTATTTTTGAACCGGAAGGCCATTGGCACGCCACGCAGATGTTCCGCCTTCAACGTTGATCACAGGGTACCCATGGCGGGTGAGGTAATCAGCCGCTTGCCAAGATCGGCTTCCAGATTCGCAGATCAACCACACGGGGTCTTTCATGTCGATTTCGTTCATGCGAAGCGGAATCACACTCACGGGGATATGAACTGCCTCAGGTACGTGCCCTGCGTCGAATTCATGACGCTCACGGACATCGACAACTTTTTCACCGCGGGTCAGTGCTGCCTGAAGGTCCATGATTCCAGCTGATTTCACAGTATTCATATTGCTCATTACTTGATGTGCCTCTCAATAGATCGTGAAAGGAACTATACCCCCTAGGGTATACAGATGTCTAGTTAACCCTCATGAATTAGTTAACTGAAGTCCACGGTGAGCGGGGCATGATCACTCCAGCGTTCGGCGTAGGTGGCGGCTTTGCCCACCACAGCTGTCTTGGCCCTCCCAGCCAACTCCGGGGTTGCAATTTGGTAGTCGATCCGCCAGCCCCCATCGGTGTCGAATCCCCTGCCCCGCCAGGACCACCAGGTGTAAGGCCCAGGACCTTCGCCCCCCAGCTCCCGCCCTAGGTCGGTCCAAGAACCACCAAACCAGCGGTCGAGGTGCGCGCGCTCTTCTTCGAGGAAGCCCGACTTCCCCCTGTTTCCCTTCCAATTCTTTATATCAACTTCTCGATGCCCAATATTGAAATCCCCACAGACCAAGGCTTCCCGTCCATTGCGATTAGCAGATCGGGCCAATGCGGCCAGTCGCTTGTCGACTCCGGCAAGGAATGCGAACTTGGCAACCTGCTTTGGAGTGTCGACCTCCCCTGAATGAATGTAGGTCGAGACCACCGTCACGGGTCCGACTCCTGAATCAAAATCACATTCAATCCAACGACCCTGACCGTCGATATCGGCATTCTTCACGTCAATTCGAATAGCACTGGGCGTCTCGCGGGAAAGCACCGCAACTCCCGCCCGTCCAAGGTCGGGTGCTGGCGCGTGAGCCACTTTCCAGTCAGCGAGCACCGAAGTGTTCAACACTTCCATTAACTGGTCAGTTGTCGCACGGACTTCCTGCAGACAAATAACATCTGCACCATTTTCGGCGAGCCATTCGAGTCCACCTCGTCGAGCTGTTGCCCTGATACCGTTGACATTTGCCGTAACTACTCGAAAGCTCACTCGTTACTCCCTGACATTTCACTGACTGACATTTCACTTGCTTGTTTCATAGCCTGAATCAACACTTCCGGCGGTTGTGCACCCGAGAGCCCGACTCTTTCATTGAATACAAAAAACGGAACACCGGTTGCCCCGATTTCGCGCGCCTGTGCCTCGTCAGCGCGAACTACATCCAGATAGGCGTCGTTACCGAGTACTGAATCAGCGTCTTCTTGGGACATGCCGGCTTCAACGGCAAGCGTGCCAAGAGTGGCAGGGTCGCTCACGCACAGACCATCACGTAATGCGCCCATGGCAAATCGAGTGGCAACGAGCCCGCCCAA
>DKME01000061.1:8678-10147 GCA_002469525.1 Actinobacteria bacterium UBA7422 | reverse complement strand
CTGACCAATGGCGATCGCGACTTTATCGATCCAATATTGAGCCAGGCTGGAATTGCGATCGACAAAGACCAACTCATAACCTCAGATCAAGTTCACGACTTTAAAGTTTCCCCTATTTTGTACCAACAAGCCCTTAATTGGGCACGCTCGCGTGGAGTTAACTCTCGCGATAACGTCCTTTTTGTCACTGCGAACCAATGGGATGCAATCGGTGCAACTTGGTTTGGGTTCACGACCTGTTGGATCAATCGAAATGGTGAAACTCCTGAAGAACTAGATGCCACGCCGACCCGCGAAGTGAGTGAGTTAACCCAAGTAATTGAGATTGTTAACGAGCTAACGTGCTGACGGCACTCTTTGCGGGTCTCAGCATTGGCTTTGGCTCGGGAGTTGCACCCGGGCCACTTACCGGGTTGGCAATTTCAACCACTCTCAGGAGCGGGCTCGGGTCAGGGTTTCGGATTGCGATTGCACCACTTATTTCCGACTCAGTAATTATTCTGCTCTCCCTCACGCTGGTCGCGCAGTTACCCGAGGGCGCAATAACCGTGTTGGGAATCGTTGGAGCGATTGTCGTCTTCGCCTTTGGTAGCGAGATTCTTTGGTCTGCCTACAAAATGCACAGCGATGAAGTTCACATGGATAGCAAAGGTTCTTCCCGGCTCCAGAGACTTCCCTTGATTGCTCAGGGCGGACTAATCAACTTCCTTAACCCCGCTCCATGGATTTTTTGGATTACCGCGGGTTCAACAATCTTGCTTGGATTTTGGCGTGAAAGCCCAACCCAGGCAGTAGTTTTCCTGCTCGCGTTTTATCTCACGCTCGTCGGTGCCAAAGTCGCTATCGTGGTCGCTCTCGCGGCGACTCGGCACCGCATGAGTGCGCGCACCTATCGACTGATCCTCATGGCCTCAGGGATCCTGCTCCTGATAACAGCTGTCGTGTTGATCTTCACCCACGTCCTGCGCTAGTAACTAGGCTCATCTCGTGGATTACAGCGGAAAGCTCGCAATTGGCACCGCCCAGTGGGGATTGGATTACGGTGTCACGAATACCAGCGGAAGATTGCCAGACTCTGTCATCAGCGATTTTCTTCACACAATGCGCAACCACGAGATCACACATTTAGACACTGCTGCAAGTTACGGTGACTCAGAAAAACGAATTGGCCACCTTGATACAACCGGTATGCAAATTCAAACCAAACTTTCCGCTCAAGATACAACAATGGATTTACTAGTCACCGCTCTGCACCAGAGCCTGGATCGACTTCGCACAAGCAAAGTCGACTCCCTCTTGATTCATGACTGGTTCGCACTCAACCAAATAGAAATGCAAGAGGTCAGTGGCTTCTTCGAAGTAGCAATCAACAACGAACTAACCAACCACGTTGGGATCTCGGCCTACTCACTTGCAGACTTAGAACAAGCACAAGCAAAGTTGACAGTGTGGGACACCGCTCAGATTCC
>DKME01000061.1:4166-8671 GCA_002469525.1 Actinobacteria bacterium UBA7422 | reverse complement strand
ATAGCATTCCAAGCTAGGTCAATTTTCCTTCAGGGATTGCTACTCAGTGATTCCAGTACGCATCCTGATGTGGTCGCTTTTCACCAATGTGCAGCAGAGATTGATACTGATCCACTTACTTTGAGCTTGGGGTACATCAAGACCCAGTCTTGGCTTGACTCGGTGATAATTGCACCGACCACCCCAATTGAATTCGATCAAATTATGGCTTCGCTCAACACTGAACTTCCATCATTTGAATTTGGGTCGTTAACATCAACTGACATGCAACTAATGGATCCGCGAACCTGGGGCTAAATGCTCTTACAGGCTTTTTTCAAGAACTTGATGGGATTTACGGCCGCGGACTCTCCGCCGCTCTTCCAGTACTCAAAGTGCAGGTGCACTTGACCGGGTGAGCCTGAGTCTCCCATGCGCCCAATGAGCTGGCCTCTCTTTACTTTCTGCCCACCTTTGATGAGCACCTTGTCCATGTGTCCGTAGTAGAACATGGAGCCCGATTTCCCACGGAGCACTATTTGCAGGGCTCCATTGGACTGTTTCTTCGTGCGATTAATTCGTCCGGCTTCGACAGCGTAGATCGGTGCACCGCGCTTGCCACCCATGTCAACTCCCATGTGCGAGCGCTTACCTCTGTCAGCACCCCAACCTGCTCCCAGCCAGAAGTTTCGTGTTGGACACGCTTTCCCTTTTTTGTCTTTGCTAATTATGGTCTTGCGCGTTTGTGTGTCACTCGATTGGTCACGGGTTTCAACAGACTGCGCCGAAGAAAGCGGAGCAAGCCCGATAATCAAGGCTCCCAAGATCGCTGGAATCACTTTTCTCACGAGAACAGAGTAAGCATTGATACACATTCCCACAACCCCGCAACCTCTCAGCCCGGTAGTCTGCTGCTGTGAGTGACTTTTTAATCGGATCCCGCCTCGTAGGTCCTGACCAGCCCACCTATTTCATCGCAGACGTTGCCGCGAACCATGATGGTTCACTTGAACGTGCGAAATCTCTCATGACCCTTGCACAAGAAGCCGGTGCGGACTGCGCGAAGTTTCAGCATTTTCGCGCCGAACACATTGTTAGCGACTTCGGTTTTAAAGCTCTGGGCGGACAGCAGTCACACCAAGCAAGCTGGGATAAATCGGTTTTTGAGGTCTATCAAGCAGCTAGCCTTCCTTGGGAGTGGACAGCCCCACTCGCAGCACACGCACAACAAATCGGCATTGAGTTCATGTCCGCCCCTTACGACCTAGAAGCCGTTGCCCACCTAGACCCTTATGTGAATGCGTTCAAAGTCGGATCCGGTGACATCAACTGGCTTGAAGAGCTTGCGGCTATAGCAGCCCTAGGAAAACCAATACTTGTCGCGACGGGAGCAGCATCCTTCGAGGACGTAACACGCACAATGGATTTCCTTTTGCAAACTGGGGTACCTCTTGTTCTCATGCAATGCAATACGAATTATGAAGGCAGCACTGACAACATTCATCACGTCAACCTCCACGTTCTGCGGCAATACGCGCAAGCATTCCCCACGGTCACCCTTGGATTGTCAGACCACACCCCGGGTGACCTCACCGTTTTGGGAGCGGTTGCCCTAGGAGCACGAGTTGTTGAAAAGCACTTCACCGACGACACTGCCCTACCAGGTCCCGACCACGGATTCTCCATGGATCCAACAACCTGGCGAGCAATGGTTGACGACACCCGAAAGCTCGAAGCCGCACTAGGAACCGGTGTCAAGGGAATCGAAGACAACGAATCTCAGACAGTTGTTCTCCAGCGACGGTGCGTGCGAGCACAACGTGATCTACCACTAGGAACCACGCTCACCCGCGACGACCTAGCCGTTTTACGGCCCGCACCCCTTGAAGCAATTCCCGCGCATGAAATAACCCGGGTTCCAGGGAAAGTCACAAAAAGGTTGATTCCAGCCGGAGACCTGATTACCTGGGACGACCTCAACTAAGCCATCAAAATTGCCATGGAAAAAAAGTGTGTCTATCTCAGCGAAACGCAAGGGATTCATGACCTTCGCTGGCGTAATGCCCTCTCGGACATGGGCTGGGAAGTCTCACTCGCAATCAACGACTCACACTCACCAGTGGTCGCAGGGCCTCTCACACCCGAACTCATTTACTCGATTAAGAATTCACCGAATCGGGCAATTGGATTGTCTTGGGGTTGGGATTTACACGCCGCACAGGGCGTGCAGCCGAAGGACTGGCTCAGCAATCTAGATGGGCTGGTCGTGGATTCTGAGCCAACCAGAAACATTGCAATAAAGCTCGGCATGAATCCACGCTCAATTACCTACATTCCTTGGGGAATTGAACTTGATGAATTTGAACCTAGAGCAAGAAACCGACCTTCGAAGTTGTCGATTCTTAGCCTTCGCGCACATGAGCCGCTATACAGAATAGAAACGATCCTTGAAGCGGCGTCTCTCCTCCAACGCGACAACATCGACTGCTCGTTGACGGTCGGCAACGAGGGGTCACTTACCGCGCAATTGGAGCGTAAAGCCATTGAACTTGAACTCAGGGATTGTGTATTTATCGGTCGTACCCCAGAAAAGAATCTGAGCGAACTCTTCCGTGAACATAGTGTGTACGTTTCAGCCGCCGAGACAGACGGGACTTCTGTCACACTCTTGCAAGCATTGGCCATGGAAATTCCCGTTGTAGTCTCCAATAGCCTTGGAAATATTGCGTGGCTTAGTCAGGGAAGAGAACTATCCGGAAGAATTTTTGAAATAGGTGATTCACAGGACCTGGCGCTCAAGGTAACGGAGGTTGAAAAGGCTCCTGATCAAACTCAAAAAATGGCGCGGGCCGGCAGGGACATAATAAAGGACCAGGCGAACTGGAATAAGAATATCTATCGACTGGACCACCTGCTTGTTTCACAATTGAAGTGAACGAATTAACGCACAAGTTAATGTGCTTCCCGACTATCCTGCAATCATGACAGATCAGCGAACAATAATTTTTGACCCACGGAATGTGTGGCGAACTAGCTTCATAGTCCTTGCGGTTATTGCGATCGCTTTGCTTCTCCAATTCTTGCTGAAAGATGGCGGTAACGTCATATTCATTGTCTTGATGTCTTGGTTCGCTTCAATAGCTATAGAACCTGCGGTTAGTCGCCTAGCGCGATACATGAAACGAGGTTTGGCTACCGGGACGGTTCTCATTTCAATCGTTCTGGCACTTGTGGTGTTCGGCGCAACTTTCGGCAACCTACTCTTTAACCAAGTTGCTGAACTATTGGAAAGTCTGCCAGGTTTGCTGGACAGTGCCCTCGCTTGGTTTAACCAACGGACTAACTCCACCTATCAGGTCGCAGATCTTTGGGAACAACTCAACCTGACGCCCGCTAAGTCGGCCGAATACGCAGCGACAGTCCTTCAGGGAGTTATTGGTCTTCTCGGGTCTCTCGCCCTGGGTTTCTTCGGACTCTTCGTTTTTGGGCTTTTCACTTTTTACCTGTCAGCAGATGCCCCACGTTTCCGCCGCTACGTGCGATCACTTTTTACTCCAAGAGTCCAGCCGGTGGCCGAGCAGGTGTGGGGAATTACTGCAGAGAAAACTGGAAACTACGTAGCAGCTCGAGTTCTCCTCGCCTTTATTAATGGCGCAACAAGTGCCATTGTCTTCTTTGCAATCGGAATGCCATCTTGGCTCGCACTTGGAATTTGGACCGGCGTTGTTGCACAGTTTGTGCCGACTATTGGAACCTATATTGCAATAATCCTTCCCGTCTTGGTCGGATTGCTGAGCGGAAACCCTTGGATTGGGGTTATCGCACTGATCTGGGCGATCCTTTACCAGCAAGTGGAAAACCTCACAATTGAACCAAGGATCAACGCACGCGCGGTTAATGTCCACCCGGCAGTGGCATTTGCCTCAGTTATGCTGGGTGCATCACTATTCGGAGTGGCTGGCGCGTTATTGGCTGTTCCCGTTGCAGCAATGGCAATTAGTTTGATTGAAGTTCGAAAATTAAGATACGAGATACCAGAAGACGAAGACGAAAGTGAGATAGAGCCGGATCCGGACGACTCGACTCAGAAAAACAACGTAAGTTGACTTGGAAAAGAGACTCATGAACATCACAGACCAGAGCTTGCGCAAGTGGAACCTGATCGCGGGATCCGCGCACTTGATTCAACTCATCCTGATCCTCATCTTGGCTAACGACTTCACTATTCCCGTTACCGCGACCTACCTCGAAGGACCGCCAGGCACGACCCCGAGTGACTTCGTCACCGTGTTCGATTCACCTATCGCTTTGGGCGTAGCCCTGTTCTTCGCCCTCTCGGCATTTTTCCACTTCCTCGTGGCAAGTCCCTTGTATTTCAAGAAATACATTGCCGGTTTGAACCTTCAGCACAACTACTTCCGCTGGGTTGAGTACTCAATCAGTTCGTCCGTCATGATCGTTCTTATCGCCCAAATCACGGGCATCTCCGACATTGCAGCCTTGGTCGCCATTTTCGGCGTGAATGC
>DKME01000061.1:0-4120 GCA_002469525.1 Actinobacteria bacterium UBA7422 | reverse complement strand
CCATTCATTTTTGGTTGCGTAGCTGGAATTGTTCCATGGATCGCTATCACGATCTACGTGATTTCTCCGGGATCAACATCGAGTGCTGAAATTCCTGGTTTTGTCTACGGAATTATCGTTTCCCTCTTCCTGTTCTTTAACTCTTTTGCTTTGGTCCAGTACCTGCAGTACAAGCAGGTGGGCAAGTGGGCGAACTACCGTTACGGCGAGCGCGCTTACATTTTCTTAAGCTTGATCGCAAAGAGTCTTCTCGCCTGGCAGATTTTCGCAGGGACGCTAGCCAACTAGCACTTCACATTCAATGAGATCGGGGGACTCATGAAACTCAAGGAACTCAATCCAGCACGTGGGATCATCGCAATCGCGGTCGGCTTTGTAGCCGGAACCGTCATGCTGTGGTCAGGCCTGATCTGTGTGGTCACACTTGTTCAACAAGTGCTTTCTGGCTTCTTTGACCTTTCACAGGCCTCATGGGCACAGGCATTTAACCCCGCCGTCTGGTTCGGTGTTGAAAGTATCGGTGGGACAGGCGGATTCCTCGACGCACTCATTGGTGGCCCGGGAGCACCGGGAGGAACCGTGAGCCGTTATGTGACGTTCATGGTTTTCGGAATTCTGACCGCAGGCTGCTACTTGGTGGTCACTTTCACGTGGCATTGGGCAAAGAAGGATCAGGAGTAACGGTCAAAGCGAGAGACCAGAACCTGACTTTGCCAGGCCGTCACGGCGTAATTCGGGAAGTACTTCGAAGTAAAGGCGATCAGAGGAATCGTCACTCCGAGTAAGAGCGCAACTCCTATCGGCGCCAATACTTCAGCTGGCTCCGAGGCGCGAAGTGCCACACCTCCCTTTAGTCCTATTGCGAAGAGCAAATACATAGATGTTGCTTGGTAAACCGCGTCTGACAATCGGAGATCGGCCTTGAGCGCTACCGAAGCCAAGCCAAGAATAAATGCCAAAACTGGGACGGAAACGAAGTTCGTTCCGGCCTGCGTGAGTGAGGTGGCGAAGTTCACGCGCTTGGGCTAAATGCGGACGGTGACCGGAGCTAAGGCGACTAACCCAATTCAAGTTGGGATTGTGCTCGCGAGATCAACGTGTTGACGGCCAAGCCGAATCCAGCAAAACGCGAATTCGTTGAGGCTCCCGACTGGTAGCGAGCCCATATTTGTTGAATAATCACGGCTAGGCGGAATAGTCCATAAATTTCATAAAACTGCCAGTTTGCTTGGAGTGATTGCTCAACTTCACCACCCATTTTCCGCCCATAACGCTCGACAACTTCAGTTCGCGTCAACATTCCCGGCGCGTCAGTGGGTTGCAGTCGAAAGTTTCGGAAGGCGGGGTCGTCGTCTGTTTGGACCCAGTAGGCGAGTGCTGCACCTAGGTCCATACATGGATCCCCCACGGTTGACATCTCCCAATCCAAAATTCCAATCAATTCACCCTGTGAATCGAGGACTAAGTTGTCAAAACGCCAATCTCCGTGAATGAGGGCATGACCAACGTCGGGTGGCTGATTTGCTTTCAGCCAGTCCATGAGAACTTCCGCCTCGGGAACGTCAGGTGTCCGGGCATCGCGGTAACGCTTTGACCAGCCGGAGATTTGACGCTCAACGTACCCATCACCCCGATCAAGGTCGGCTAAGCCAATGTCCACGACACTTGCTTGATGCAGAGCAGCTAAAGCGTCGACCATCGATTCGCTTAAGGATCGAATCGATGCTTCCCCAGTATTGAGTTCGTCGGGAATTTCGCTACTCAGAATGTGCCCCTTCACGTATTCCATTAAGTAAAAGGGGGTCCCCAAGACAGAATCGCTATCGCAATATGCGATCACATTGGGAGCGGCTGCAAGCACCGGTCCAAGGGCACTGAGAACTCTTGCCTCGCGACCCATATCGTGTGCGCTTGCTGCCTTTTTTCCGTGCGGTGGTTTACGTAGCACGCAGGACCGTCCAACTGAATCGGTCACCAGGTATGTCAAGTTGCTCGCACCCCCTTGGAACTGAAGGAGTGACAGCGGTCCAACAAAATCCAGCCCTTGCTCACTTGTCCATTGGAGCAATACACCCAAATCCAGTGAATCCTCACTTCGAACTTCCGAGGTTCGGGCAGGTAGTGGACTACTCACGCTACGGGCCTTTCGTTATTTCGTGATTCTTTACCTCAAGTCGAGCTAGGTCACGTAAGTGCACTTCGTCTGGGCCGTCAGCGAACCGCAAAGAACGCACACCGGCATACATGCGGGGCAACAGCGTGTCAGGACCAATTCCCGCACCACCGAAGGTCTGCATTGCTCGGTCAATTACTTGCAAAGCCGCGCGAGGGGCGACGACTTTGATGGCGGCAATCTCTGTACGAGCGTTTTTCGCACCGAAATTCTCAATTACCCACGCAGCCTTCAAAGTCAGAAGCCGTGCTTGATCAATTGCTATGCGTGACTCGGCGATCCACTCTTGAATTACGCCTTGATTAATGAGCGGTCCACCAAAAACTTCTCGTTTTTGGGCACGTTCGACCATCATTGAAAGCGCTCGCTCTGCAATTCCAATGGTGCGCATGCAATGATGAATTCGGCCGGGACCTAATCGAGCCTGTGCAATGGCGAATCCGCCGCCTTCTTCACCTAGCAAATTCGACACGGGAACACGAACGTCTTCGAAAGTAACCTCACCGTGACCGTGTTGATCGTGGTAGCCAAAGACACTGAGATCACGAATCACGGTGACTCCGGGGGTGGCAAGGGGTACTAAAACCATCGACTGTTGCAGGTGACGCGGTGCACTTGGGTCCGTCTTACCCATCACGATAAGGATCTGGCAACGCGGATCCATGATCCCCGATGACCACCACTTGCGGCCATTGAGCAAGTAATCGTCGCCATCGCGTTGAATTGAAAGTTGAATATTCGTAGCATCGGATGATCCGACGTCGGGTTCGGTCATGGTGAACGCGGAGCGAATCTTTCCTTGAGTCAACGGCTCCAGCCACATGGCTTTTTGTTCGGATGTTCCAAACATGGACAGGATCTCCATATTGCCCGTGTCCGGTGCCGCACAGTTCATAGCTTCAGGTGCAATGTCAATTGACCAGCCCATTCGTTCTGCTAAATACGCGTAGTCCACCGCACCCAAGCCGTCTGAGAGGGAGGGAAGGAATAGGTTCCATAAACCTAAAACTTGCGCCTTGATTTTCAGTTCCTCAACGATTGGTGGGACCGTATGTAATTCCCCCGCAGCGATTAGCTCAGCCCGCTGCTCCCAATAAAGGGACTCAGCCGGGAACACCTCGCTCTCCATAAAAGCACTTACTTGGGTGAAAACTTTGGAACCGCGTTCACTGAGGCCTAGTTGCATTGGGTAATCATGTCGTATGTGACTCAAATCAGCCACCAACTAACTAACTCTTGGTCGTAATCCGGTACACCTGATCGTCTTTGGAGGAGGCATCTCCCCTGCCATCCGTGTTGCTCGAGATCAGCCACATGGAGCCATCCGGTGCCACCTCGATCGTTCGCAGTCGGCCGAGCTCACCAAGCTTCACCGCGATCGGCTTGCGAGCCTTGGGTGAACTTGTGGCCATTTTGCGTAGTGGCACCTGCCACAACACCTCACCTCGAAGACTGGCAACGAATGCGTTGCTGTCCTTAATCGCAATACCGCTGGGAGAAGCGAGCGAGGTCGGCGCCCACTGCATTTTGGGGCTTTCAAAGCGTGCATGTGAACTGTAACCCTCGAATAGTGGCCACCCGTAGTTTTTACCGCGCTCAATCAAGTTGAGCTCGTCTGCCTTCTGACTTCCAAATTCGCTCGCCCACAATCGGCCCCGATTGTCTAATGCGAGCCCTTGAACATTGCGGTGACCCGAACTGAACACTCGGGATTTATTCACCGGTTTTCCGCTGCGATCAACCAACAAAATTTTCCCCGCTAAACTTCCCATTCGTTGTGAAAGTTCCGGGATGCCTGCATCACCCGTTGCAATAAATAGTCGGCCATCAGGTCGCACCAAAATTCGGCCACCGTTGTGAAATGTGTTCTTTGGAATATTTGACACGATAACCTTCGGGGTTCCTAACCTCCCATTAGTAATAGGAATTCGGGCAACCCTGTTGTCT
>DKME01000146.1:2462-8546 GCA_002469525.1 Actinobacteria bacterium UBA7422 | reverse complement strand
GGTCGTCAGCAGTTGACCAAGCTGAAAATCTATGTCGGTGACAACCACCCACACAGTGCGCAAGACCCCAAGCCATTCACCATTACCCAGGTCGCGCAGTAGCGCTAAGGAGAGATTTACGTGTCTGAAGTTGCTATTGACGTAGTTGAAGAAGAAATCGAAGAAGTTCCCTCGGAGTACACCAGCGAAAGCGCAAAGCCGGTTGTTAACCGCGACGTCGTGATCGCACCGGGTGCTGCAACAGGTCGCCGCAAGGAAGCCGTTGCTCGCGTTCGCATTGTTCCCGGAACGGGCCAGTTCAAGATCAATGGTCGCGATCTCGCGTCCTACTTCCCGAACAAGGTTCACCAGCAGATTGTGAACGAGCCATTCGTCTCCCTTGGTGCACCAAGCCAATTTGACGTGATTGCTCGCCTGCACGGTGGGGGCACCAGTGGTCAAGCTGGCGCACTTCGTTTGGGTATTGCACGTGCACTCAACGGAATCGATGCCGAAGGTAACCGCGCTATTTTGAAAAAGGCCGGCTTCCTCACTCGCGACCCACGGGCCAAGGAGCGTAAGAAGTACGGTCTGAAGAAGGCTCGTAAGGCTTCGCAGTACAGCAAGCGCTAAACACGTGGGCCTTTTTGGCACCGACGGCGTTCGCGGGCTAGCCAACCGGGATCTCACTGCAGAGCTGGCATTGGATCTTTCGGTTGCTGCCGCGCACGTCTTAGCCGACTCTGGTGAGTTTGCCGGTCACAGGCCCCGTGCAATTGTTGGTCGTGACACGCGTGCTTCAGGGGAATTCCTTGAAGCCGCGGTTGTCGCGGGCCTTGCAAGTGCTGGAATTGACGTCACCCTTGTCGGTGCCCTCCCCACCCCGGCGGTTGCTTTTCTTGTTGCTTCAATGGAAGCTGACCTTGGGGTCATGCTTTCTGCTTCTCACAATCCCATGCCGGACAACGGCATAAAGTTCTTTGCGCGCGGTGGCGTCAAACTCGACGACGCTTTGGAAGTCGCGATTGAAATCCGGATGCGTGAGCCCTGGGATCGCCCCGTTGGTGCTGATGTTGGCCGGGTAGTCAGTGATCCAAGTGCATCGGACCTTTTCGTTTCTCACTTGCTTTCAACCCTTGAAACTGATGCGCCCCTTGCTGGTGTGAAAGTTGTTGTTGACTGCGCAAATGGAGCGGCAAGTGTTGTTGGGCCTGAAGCACTTCGTCGTGCTGGCGCTGAAGTGATTGCTATTCACGCGGCCCCTAATGGACTTAATATCAACGAAGGTTGCGGGAGCACTCACCTTGACGACCTTCGGGCTGCTGTTGTCGAACACGGAGCTGATGCCGGGGTTGCATTTGATGGTGACGCCGATCGTTGTCTAGCAATTGACGCTTCGGGTAACGACGTTGACGGGGATCACATTCTGGGAATCCTGGCGATCTCCATGTCAGGTGCGGGGACTTTGACGCACGGGACTGTCGTGTCAACCGTGATGGCAAACCTTGGTTTCAATCAAGCAATGGATTCTGCTGGTATCACGGTAATTTCTACCGCTGTCGGTGACCGCTATGTTCTTGAGTCCATGCGCGAGAACGGTTTTGTTCTTGGTGGTGAGCAAAGTGGACACGTTGTCATGAGTGAGTTCGGAACTACCGGTGACGGCGTATTGACCGCATTACATTTACTTGCTCGCGTTGCTAGCACTGGTAAGTCGCTAGCCGCACTTGCTGGAGTTGTCACCAAGCTGCCGCAGGTCTTGATCAACGTGGGTGGGGTTGACCGCAATGCACTGGAATCTAATGCCCGAGTGAGCGCAGAACTTGAACTTCTTGAGTCCGCACTAGATGGCAGCGGTCGAATCCTGTTGCGGCCTTCAGGTACAGAACCGGTGATCCGAGTGATGGTGGAAGCCGAGAGTGAAGTTGCTGCCCAGCGGGTGGCCGAGCAACTCGCTCGAGTGATTACTGCTGAACTTGGCTTACAGGATTAGCCAAGCTCGGAAAATTTGGACTCAAGCTTGAGTGTGCAGATGCACGTTGAAAACGAAGCAAATGCATGTGTGGGAATTAGCGTAGGTGTTCCCACAATTTAATTCCTGAGGTATTTTTTATACATGGAATCAGTAACAAAGAATCCAATTCCTTATCCAGTTTCACTTGGCGACAGAGGTAGGTTCGTGATACCCGTTGAAGTGAGAGAGCGCCATGGTTGGGAAAAAGGAACACCATTGGTGTCAATTGACACAGAAGATGGATTTTTAGTCATGTCCGCTGACCAAGCCTTGGAGCTGGTGAGGGCTAGTTTTAAGGACCGGGATCCGGTAGCGGAGTTACTCGCTGAGAGAAGGCAAGAAGCCGAACGTGAAAACAATGACCGTACTTGATTCTTCGGCGCTTTTGGCATTCCTATTTGGCGAGCGCGGAAGTGAAGTTGTCAAAGGAAATCTTGAGGGGTCGGCAATTGGTGCAGCGAGTTGGTCCGAAGTCCTGACAAAAATTGAGGGGAGAGTTGAGCGTAGTTTGGTTGAATCCCTGCTTTTTGCTTTTGGGCTAGTGATTGAGCCGGTGACCCGAGCGGATGCCACTCGAGCAGCAATAATCCACCAATCAAACCCCTCACTATCTTTGGGTGACAGGCTGTGTCTCGCACTGGGAGAACGATTGGAAGCGGACGTTCTGACAGCTGATCGTGCATGGGGAAATGTGAACGGGATTATTCAGATTCGGACCTGAAAAATGGGAGTGTCAGATTTTATGTGCATACATGAACTGAGTGAGTGGTCACAGTAGGCTCACAGGGTGTGCGGAATCGTGGGATATGTCGGTGAGAAGCAAGCCCTTGAGATCGTGGTGGCGGGATTGCGCCGGATGGAGTACCGCGGCTACGACTCGGCCGGCGTTGCCGTAATCGCAGACGGAGCCTTAGAAGTCCGTAAGAAGGCGGGCAAGTTAGGCAACCTGGAGTTGATGTTGGGCGAGGACCCACTTCCTGGCTCAACAACGGGGATCGGTCACACTCGCTGGGCAACCCACGGTGGGCCAACCGATCGCAATGCCCACCCGCATGTCAGTTCAGATCGCCGCATTGCTGTGATTCATAACGGGATCATCGAAAATTTTCATGTGTTAAGAACTGAACTTGAGGCCGCTGGGATTCTATTGGAGTCTGACACTGACACCGAAGTTGTTGCTCACCTTATGGCTCGCGCACTTCCTGAAGTTGGTAATTCCTTGCCGCTGGCAATGCAGGCAGTGTGTTCGCGACTTGAAGGTGCATTCACATTAGTTGTAATCGATCGGGATCAACCGGATTTGGTGGTAGGTGCTCGCCGTAATTCACCACTGGTTGTTGGTTTGGGTGAGGGTGGGAACTTTTTAGCTTCCGATGTCAGCGCATTTGTTGAACATACTCGCTCCGCTTTGGAACTTGGACAAGATCAAATCGTGATCATGAAAGCCGATTCGGTTGTCGTAACCGACTTTTCTGGAAACGTGGTTGAAGCAAAACCGTTCACAATTGATTGGGATGCGTCCTCGGCGGAAAAAGGCGGCTTCGAGTGGTTCATGCAAAAGGAAATTTCTGAGCAACCTAAAGCTGTTGCTGACTCGCTCCTTGGTCGCATTGACGAGAGTTACCGAATCAAACTTGACGAGCTCAGCATCGATCCGGTGTTGCTACAGCACATTAATAAAGTGATTGTCGTTGCGTGTGGAACAGCCGCCTACGCTGGCATGGTCGCGAAATATGCAATTGAGCACTGGACGCATTTGCCTGTTGACGTTGAGTTGGCCAGTGAGTTTCGTTACCGCGATCCAATCGTCGGCCCAGACTCACTCGTGATCGCGATTTCACAATCCGGGGAAACCATGGACACCTTGATGGCACTGCGTTACGCGAAAACACAGGGAGCGCTCACGCTTGCGATTTGTAACACTGTTGGTTCAACAATTCCGCGTGAGTCTGACGCAGTGATCTACACCTACGCCGGACCTGAAATCGCGGTGGCCAGCACGAAGGCGTTCCTCACTCAAATCACCGCGACCTATCTGGTCGGATTGTTCTTGGCCCAGGTTCGTGGCGCAATGTTCGAAGACGAAATTCGTTCGATCCTCACCGACCTCGGTGACATGCCGCGGCAGGTTGACCTGGTGTTAGACACCGCCGAACCTGTGCGTGAATTGGCTCGATCCCTTTCTTCGGCAAAACTTGTGCTTTTCCTTGGTCGTCACGTTGGCTACCCGGTGGCCCTGGAAGGTGCACTTAAACTCAAAGAGTTGGCCTACATGCACGCCGAGGGTTTCCCCGCAGGTGAACTCAAGCACGGACCAATTGCTTTGATTGAAGAAGGAACACCCGTGATCGTGATCGTGCCCTCTCCTCAAGGAAGGGCGCTGCTGCACGACAAAATCGTGTCCAATGTTCAGGAGGTTCGTGCCCGTGGCGCGCAAGTGATTGCAATCGCAGAAGAAGGCGATGAAAGCATTGTTCCCTTCGCCGACCACGTGATCCGAATCCCCGCCGTACCAACTTTGATGCAACCCCTGGTGGCAGTTGTACCGTTGCAGATTTTCGCAATCGAAATGGCAACTGAAAAAGGCTATGACGTTGACCAGCCTCGAAATCTTGCCAAGTCCGTAACGGTTGAGTAGTTCAGTGCAGGAAACTTCTCGAGAATTCGGTCTACCTGTTTACAGCGTGGAGCAAATTCGTGCAGCCGAGGAGCAGGCCTTTCTGGTCACACCCCCCGGAGCTCTTATGCAGCGGGCGGCATTTGCTTTGGGTGTGGGTTGCGTGAAATTGTTGAGTGACACCTTTGGCCTTGTGTACGGAACTTCGGTGTTGGTTGTCGCAGGTCCAGGGAATAACGGGGGAGACGCACTTTTTGCCGGGGCGCTGCTTGCCAGGCGCGGTGTGCGGGTTGAGGTTTTCCTCGTTGTTCCAGGGGTGTGCCATGTTGACGGACTCGCGGCTTGTGTTGCCGCCGGTGGTCGGGTTGTCGATTCCCCCGTGGGTGAATTTGATCTCGTGGTCGACGGG
This sequence comes from Actinobacteria bacterium UBA7422, assembly GCA_002469525.1. GTDB lineage: Bacteria > Actinomycetota > Actinomycetes > S36-B12 > S36-B12 > UBA4592. Next base: position 3,527 of record DKME01000146.1, on the reverse strand, counting down.
ATTGCTGGGCTTGGTAGCTCCCGTGGCGTTGACACCGAAATTGCGCTGGCAATTAATCAGTCTCCGATAGTTGTCGCGGTTGACATTCCCAGTGGGGTGAACGCGGACACGGGGGAGTGTGAGCCGGAGTTGTGCGTTCACGCGGACGTTACTTTTACATTTGGTGCGCTTAAGCCTGGACTCGTGTTAACACCCGGTGCGGAGTTTGCCGGCGCGATTGAAGTTGTTGACCTAAGCCTGCAATTTGACACCGAACCCGTTATGCAGATCTTGGGCGAGGCGGAAGTCGCCGAATTGGTACCTTCACTGGACTTTGATTCCTATAAATACTCACGAGGAGTCGTTGGGATTGCTGCTGGCTCGGCTGCATACCCCGGTGCCGCACTGCTCACGGTGTTGGGTGCGCAGCACGCGGGTGTTGGCATGGTCATGCTGCGTGAAGGTTTCGTTGAGCGTGAACTTGTCCTTGATTCCTTCCCCCAGGTTGTTGCCGTTGATTCGGATTCACCACGAATTTCCGGCTGGGCTGTTGGACCTGGTTTTTCAGGCACTGAACACGAGAGCGTTTTTCTGGCATCAGTGCTTGGTGGTTCCCTCCCGCTGGTCCTTGATGCGGGTGCGTTGAGCGCGATTGCAGGTTCTGCTTCCTTGCGTGCGGCCCTTGCAACGCGATCCGGGGTCAGTGTGATTACCCCGCATATTGGTGAATTCCGCGGACTATTTCCAAAGTTTTCGTGTTTTGACCTGGACTGCGTGCGGGCCGCCGCGAGCGAATTAAATGCAATTGTTGTTGCTAAAGGCCCACGCACCTTGGTTGTTGGTCCAAGCGGCACCGCATTTGTAGACATTGAGGCCAGCCCTGAATTGGGCACTGCCGGGTCAGGTGACGTATTGACCGGGATTATTGGTGGGCTCCTTGCCGGCAGTGACCCAGAACGTGTCGATGCGGTCGCACTCGTGGCAGGGGGTGTCTGGATCCACTCAAGGGCTGGGCGGATTGCACAGTTAGCCGATGCGAATCCCACTGCAACTGATATCGGCAACATGGTTGGTGAAGTGATGCGT
>DKME01000146.1:0-2435 GCA_002469525.1 Actinobacteria bacterium UBA7422 | reverse complement strand
TGGGTATGTCTAATGCCGGTGCACGTGCGTGGGCCAATATCAGCGGCGAAGCCATTCTTCGCAACTATGACACTGTTCGTGCAATAGCAGGGGTTGACACCATGGCCGTTGTTAAGGCAGACGCCTACGGGCACGGTGTTGACGTTATTGCGCCACTGCTGCGTGAACACGGGGTTGCTTGGCTCGGTGTTGCCTTGCCCTCGGAGGCACTCGCACTTCGCGCTGGAGGGGACACCGGCAAGCTGCTGTGTTGGCTAAGCACCCCAGGTGAACCCGATATTGCTGCATGTGTTGCTGCTGGAGTCGATATGTCCGTGTCGAGTTCACGGGAATTACGAGAGATTTCCTCTGCTGCTCATGTTCATGGAGTCAGCGCGAATGTGCACGTGAAAATTGATACTGGGCTTAGCCGTAATGGTTTGCCACTTCAGGAGCTGGGATCCCTTCTTGAAGAGTTACTCGTGTTGATCGCGCAAGGTGTTATTTGCGTTCGTGGAGTATGGAGTCACTTGGCCAGCGCCGATCACGAGGACACCGCGATTGCCGCAGATTCAGTGGCTGCCCAACGAGCAGTTTTTGAATTGGCGCTTGGGCAATTTGCATCCGTTGGGATTGAACCTGAAGTTGTCCACCTTGCCAATACGGCAGGTGCTCTATGGCACAGCGACTCTCGGTACAACCTCGTTCGGGTAGGGATTGGGATCTATGGGCTTTCCCCGAACACTCAACGCGAAAGTGCTGCGGCATTGGGACTGGTGCCCGCCATGAGCGTTGTTGCACACTTGAGTTCGGTCAAATCCGCGGCTACCGGTGCAGGGGTTTCCTACTCGCATACTTGGAAGGCAGCGCGCGACTCGGTCCTTGGTTTAGTTCCCTTGGGCTATGCCGACGGAATTCCACGAAGCGCCAGCAACAAGGTGGGTGTTGCGATTGGGGGTGAGCTAGTGGCCCAGGTGGGAACAATCGCAATGGACCAATTTGTAGTTGATCTCACCGATTGTGATTTTGGCATTGTTGCGGGCAGCGAGGTGCATGTTTTCGGCCCTGGCGCCCACGGTGAAATGACGGCAGATTCGTGGGGAGTTGCCAGCGGAAGTATCGGCTATGAAGTCGTTACCCGGTTAGGAACTCGAGTACCGCGGGTTCACGTGTGACCAACTAGTTCCATTGGTAGTTTGATTCTTATTCATTTAGGTAAAGGTTCATTTAGGTAAAGGTGGTGAAGCGAGCAAGTGGCTGTTGATTTCGGTAAGGCGGCAGGCCGAGCCGCACTTTCCCTTGGCGCTGTGGCACTTGGCGCAGCCGCGGGTGCTGCAGCCGAACGGCTCGTTATGCGTTTTAGCGCAACACCGGACGGTGACGTTGACTTAGCAGAGTTCTATTCACTGCATGGTGAACCATTTGAGGTCTTTACCTCAGACGGGGCGGTGCTCGCGGGTGAGGTCGACAGACTCCCGGAGTCCCAAGTCACAATTGTGATGCCGCACGGCTTCGCGCTCAATCGAAACTCTTGGTACTACCAGCGGCTCGCATTGCGTGATCGCGCGACTTTAGTTTTCTATGACCAGCGTGGTCATGGCGAGTCAACATATGTCTCCGACGCGGAACAGCGTGATCACAGTCTGGATCAACTCGGACGCGACCTGTTCTCGGTGATCAATCAGGTTGCACCCGAAGACACCTTGATCTTGATCGGTCATTCAATGGGCGGCATGTCGATCCTGGCCCTGGTGGAGCAGCACCCCGAGCTTTTCGGCAACCAGATCGCGGGGGTGGTTTTGATTTCCAGTGCGGCAAGTTCCGTTGCAGATTCCACACTTGGCTTACCGGCACCAATCTCAAAGGTTGTTCAAGGTTTGGTTCCCGGGGTTGCTTCAATTCTGGCTCGTGGTGGTACCGCACTGTCACATTCACGTTGGAGCAAAACCGACTTGGGGCTGCTGATTACACGGCTCTACTCATTTGGCTCCGTTGCACCAATTCATGCAGGTGAGTTTGTGGCCGACATGGTTTCTTCAACTAATTTCAATATTTTGGTTGACTTCCTTCCCAATATTTATGAACACGACAAGCTCGATTCCCTTGAACCACTCCAGCAGGTTGAAACGCTGGTGGTGGTCGGTGAGGCCGACCGACTAACACCACCTGAGCTCAGTGAAGCGATCATTGATCGTGTTCCGGGGGCTGAGTTTGTGGTCCTCGCCGAAAGTGGTCACATGGTTACCCTCGAACGACACGTAGAAGTTAATGAACTTCTCACCGGTTTCGTTGACCGAGTGATCGAAAGACTCGACCACAATGCAAATTGACTCGCCCGAAGCAATGCAGGCATTGGGTGAATCAATTGCCGCGATCGCCCAAGGTGGTGACGTCTTGATTCTGACCGGTGAACTCGGAGCGGGTAAGACTACTTTTGCTCAAGGTGTAGCTCGAGG
>DKME01000153.1 GCA_002469525.1 Actinobacteria bacterium UBA7422 | reverse complement strand
CTCCTATGTTGCTGGGTGGATCAAACGTGGACCCTCAGGCATTATTGGCACTAATAAGAAAGATGCAGTTTCCTGCGTCAACTTGCTTGTTCACGAATACAAAGGCGGGCAGAAGTCCAGTGCTGGAAACATCGATCAACTGCTTGCAGACCGTGGAGTGCGATTTATTGACTTCCAAGGGTGGAATCGGATTGACGCGCGTGAGAAAGAATTGGGAGCCTCGCGTGGAAGGGAACGCACGAGTATTCATGAACGAGAGGAGTTAATCAGAATTGGTTTGGGCGTTTAGCCACTTGATTCCGCATCCAAGTGCTGGAGACCCTTGGATAAACACGTTCCCTGTCAGCGCACTTTCGATAGCTGCTCGAAGGTATTCCCCTGAGACCGGGGTGTCGCTCTTCGGCCGCGAAGAGTCGAAGGCCCCTCGGTACACCAGTTGGGATTGGGCATCAAAGACATAAAAGTCGGGTGTGCACACAGCACCGAAAGCATGGGCGACCCGTTGATCTGAATCAATCAGGTACGGGAACTCCCACCCTGCACGTTGGCTCTGGGCGAGCAAGCCAGGGATGTCATCTGCGGGGTAAGACTCGACGTCATTGCTACAAATGGCAAGCCAGGTGATGTGCGAAAACTTGTGTGAGAGTTGACCGACAGCCTGTTCAACCCATTGGACATAAGGACAGTGATTGCAGCTAAAGAAGATGACGCTGACTCGATCTGAACATAAGTGGGCCAGCGATTGCTCGATGCCGTTACAGTCAGGTAGCACTGCCCCTGGAATCTGTGTGAGGCTGGTTGAGCCAGATTGAATGGGCATTTACGTCCTTTCGCTTAGGTGAAATTCGTGAACAGTCTTAGGCTCGCTCCCACATGAAGCTATGGTCTCCACGAGCGAATCGGTAACCGTGAGGGTCTCTGTAATTCCCTCGCACGTAAAGGAGACTTCAGAGCTAACTCCGTGGGTAACACGCGAGTGGAATTCGACTTGAGCGGGCCATTTCCCCACCTCAATAACTTGCTCTACAGGGTCGAGATACGTGCTGCCCCTAACAAATTGTGCGTCAATGACGCCGGTTGTTAAGAAACGGTTTACCACTGTTGAATCAAGGCGACCAAGAACAAGGTTGGCGGGGATGCACATTGCAGTCGGTGCGAAGCGGTGCCCTCCTAGATGACTGCATTCAAGGACCGTGGCGAAAATCTCGGGGGCGAGGTCCTGCTCGCATTGCGTGATCAGTCGCCTGCCTAGTGTGGCGCAGCACTGGTCGCGTTTCCCGTTGGTGCATACGAGAAATAAAGATGTCGCCGGGTCTGCTGTGCTCAGATCCGGTACACCATCTTGGGTGAGCATTCCTCGTAGGAGCCCGCCCCCCTTGGTGGAAAACCAATACGTATGAAAAGGGTATTGCGCAATGCTCTGGGGACTTCGAGCCATGAGGATCGTGGCGTTGTTATGGGACGCCCACGAAGTAAGTTCTTCGTCAACAAGGGTGTCAATCGGACGTTCCCCCCAAGCACCCGGGTGATAAAGGATCAGCCACGAGTCAGCAGTTGGTGCTGTACCGGCCAAAGGTCGTGCGGAGTTGATCTGGCTACAGGGGATTACGGTCATTTTTTGGCTTCCAAACGAATAACAATCGGGCCACCAATTGCATCGATTGGGTGCGTCAGTGGTGTGCCGGTGCCATCGCGTTTCCCGTCCGATTTGGGTAGAGGAACGGCGATTCCACTAGAAGACGCTGCCCGTGCCGGTGCGGGTCCACACCATGCGCGTAGAAGGGTGTCCTCACCGGATCTGAATTTGTGCGCCCGAACTCCAGCAGTGGCTCGCCCTTTGCCCGGATATTCATTGAAGTCTGTGACCTTTCCGTGCCCCAGTTCGGTGCCAGGAAGTGCTTGGCTGGAACCAGATACGGTGACGACCACATTTGGCTCCGAGGGATCAACAACGCCAAAGAAAACGACATGTGAGTCCACCATTTTGATCCCCGCTACACCACCTGCCGACCTACCTTGTGCGCGAACTGCGGTGGCTGGGAAATGTAGCAATTGGCCAGCCGAGGTGATGCACACCAATTCGGCTTTAGCGGCGAATGCATCGTCGAGTGCCAGCGCAGCTACAACGGTGTCACCGGCTTCAAGTCCAATAACATCCCAGACGGGGCGACCGATTGCGTGGGAGGAAGTAAGTCGTTTCACCGAGCCACTACTAGTTGCTAGGACAAATGGGGCGTCCAGGTCAAGAATCGCAACGGGTGACTCATCGGTCTCCAGCGAGAGGAAAGCACCGATCGGTGCACCGCCGCTAAGACCAGGGATCCCTGAAGTCGGTGGGATAGCCGGAATGTCCACAACCGAGATTCGATGTACTAAACCACTTGATGTGAGTACCCCTAGTTCACCACGCGAAGTTCCCCGCGCTGCAGAAATTATTACGTCGTGACTCGTTCGTGGACTTGTTTCGTTCTCAGAGGTCACCTGGGTGTTAATACTTGCGGTTCTCGCGATCAAGCCGGTGCTGGAAAGCAGCACTACGCAGTCCTCGTCGGCGATCTCTAGCGAGGTACTGGCAACTACTTTGGGTGCGGCAGTTGCTTCTAGGAGCAATGTACGGCGCGGGCTACTGTGCGTCGAACTCACTTGAGCTAACTCGGTCGAGACAAGCGCTCGCAATTGGGTTTCGTCGGCGAGAAGAGCTTCGAGTTCCTCGATCGTCGATCGGAGTTGATCTGCCTCCTTATCCAATTCAATCCGAGAAAACTTTGTGAGGCGCCGCAGTGGCATTTCCAAGATGTAGTTGGTTTGAATCTCAGTGAGGTCGAAAATCTCCATTAGTCGAGCACGCGCGTCTGCGGTGTCATCGCTGTTGCGAATCACTTGAATTACTTCATCGATATCAACAATAGCTATGAGTAAACCGGCAACTAAGTGCAGACGACTGCTGGCTACTTCCATCCGGTATCGACTGCGACGGGTAACTACACTGATTCGATGCTGAATGAAGACTTGAATTAAATGCTTAAGTCCCATGGTTACCGGCTGGCCGTCTACGAGGGCGACCGCATTAATGTTGAATGAGTCTTCCATCGGGGTGAGTTTAAATAATTGTTCCAAGACTGCTTCGGGGGAAAAAGCACTCTTACATTCAATGATGAGGTTGAGCCCAGAATCGCCGTCCGTTAGGTCAACAATGTCCGAGATCCCTTGTAGCTTCTTACTGACCACCAGATCCTTTACGCGCTCAATCACGCGCTCTGGCCCGATATTTGCGGGGAGTTCGGACACCACTATGCCCCGTTTGCGTGGGGTGATTTGTTCGATCCGGGTCCGCGCCCGAACCTTGAAAGTTCCCTTGCCGGTTTCGTAAGCGTCACGGATTCCATCAAGGCCAATAATGACCCCACCGGTGGCAAAGTCAGGACCTGGAATAAAGGTCATGAGTTCTTCGAGCGTGGACTCCGGGTTATCTAGAAGGTGACGCGTGGCGTTAATCACCTCGGCCAGATTGTGCGGGGCCAGATTGGTGGCCATGCCCACAGCAATGCCACTTGCTCCATTTACCAAGAGATTGGGTAAAGCAGCCGGCAAAACTAGTGGTTCGACTTCACGGCCGTCGTAATTCGATACAAAATCGACTACATCCTCGTCGATCCCGGAGGTCATCTCGATTGCACTTTGAGCCAGCCGTGCCTCGGTGTAGCGCATAGCAGCGGGACCGTCATCGAGGGAACCGAAGTTGCCATGCCCATCAATGAGTGGGATCCGAAGTGAAAAGGATTGCGCCATGCGGACAAGTGCGTCGTAGATCGCCGAGTCTCCGTGTGGATGCAGTCGCCCCATTACTTCACCGACCACGCGAGCGCTCTTCACATGACCACGTTCAGGTCGCAAACCCATCTGGTTCATCTGGAAAAGGATTCTTCGTTGAACGGGCTTGAGCCCGTCTCTCGCGTCGGGTAGCGCTCGAGAGTAGATGACCGAATATGCGTACTCGAGGAAGGAGCCGCGCATTTCTTCTGCGACATCAATATCGATTATTTTTGAGGAACCGAATCCAGAACTTTTCTTTGCGGCCATGGTTCGGGCGTTTTCCTCTCGGTGGATTAGCTGGCTGAAAGATCTATTGGGTTGTAATCGTGGTGGCACCGATATGGGCAAGTACCTGAGCGGCAAGACTACTGCCTGCTTCAAGGGAATTTGGGATCTGGCGATTTATCAACCACGCGTTGAGGAATCCGGCGTTGAACGCGTCACCAGCACCCGTTGTGGCGGCTACTTTTTCAATTTTCTGCACGGCACTCGTGTAATTTTCGTCGCCTTGATACAAGGCGCGAACAGGACCGAAACCGTCGGTGACAACAACCATTGGTTCACGTTGATGCATCGCTGCCGACAGCAACTTCAGGTCAACTTCATGGAAGGAATGGTTCTCTCCTGTCATGATCCGAGTGAGTTCGCGAGCTTCGTCCGTATTTGACAGCAGGATGTCGGTCATGGACATCGCTGCCAATAGTCGCTCACTGTGTTGTTCAACAAGTGCACTGGATGAGGGGTCCAAACTGACTGTGGCGCCGGACTTACGGGCATAGGCCATATATTCCAGTGCGGTGCTTCCGCTGGTCTCGTGAAAGAGCATGTACGCCGAAACGTGAACGTGTGTCACTTTTAATGTATCAAGACGAAGGCCCAAATCAGGGATCGAGAAATGCGCGTTCGCGCCTGGGCTGGGAATCATGGTTCTCTCACCATTTCGTTCATTGAGAACAATGCACAGCCCAGTGAGTTCATGTGCAACGCGTTCTGCATTAACGAGCACCCCTGATTTCTCTATTTCATAGACGAGGAGATCACCCAGGGCGTCTTTACCCACGGCTCCAATGAGGGTCACGGCTGCGCCTCCTCGTGCCAACCAAGTAGCAGTATTGGCCGCACTCCCGCCAGGAGTTAAGCGTGCATGTGTTGGCAGGTCACTGCCACGAGCAGCTGTGAGGGCTCCGAGACTTTCTATTCCGCAGGCTATATCCACCATGAGGTCGCCAAGGACATGAACCGATGGCTTCGACATGTGTGATTAGGCCTGGGAAAAATCGCGTGAGTCCGCAACTGAAATTCGGGCAGCAAGTTCGGCATTGCGAACGATGATCTCGGTGTTGACAACCAGACTTTGCCCATGTGTTGCCCGATGAAAATGATCTAGAAGAAATGGCGTGACGTCCTTTCCCGCGATCTTTTTCGAGTCGGCAAGTTTCAGTCCCTCGGTGAGTACTTGGTCGTGAAGGTCGGGATCAAGCTGGCTGGCATGTGGTAGCGGATGTGCAATCACGAGGCCAGATGTAATGTCGAGTTGGCGACGAGTGGCCATTACGTCGGCGATGTCGGCCGGGTCGTCAAGTGACCAGTCGACGGTGAAGCCCGACTCGCTGAGATAAAAACCAGGAAACTCCTGAGATCCAAATACGACCACGCCTACATTGAGGGTTTCGAGTCTTTCCAATGTTGCCCCAACATCAAGGATTGACTTTACGCCGGAACAGACAATTGTGATCGGGATTTGACTTAAGGCGGTTAAATCCGCGGACTCATCCCAACTCTCTCGAGCGTGACGGTGTACTCCGCCTAAGCCCCCGGTGGCAAAAACGCGAATCCCCACCAGATTAGCCAAGTGACTCGTCGCCGCTACTGTCGTAGCAGCGAATCCTTTGCGTGCTGCGACCGTTGCTAAGTCTCGGATGCTCGTCTTCACAACATCGTCACGGGTTGCGACCGCTTCGAGTTCGCTTTCATTGAGACCAACATGAATGCGCCCTTCAAGCATCGCGATCGTGGCTGGCACGGCGCCACGGGAGCGCACTATGTCTTCGACCTCGGCCGCGACGCGCATATTCTCCGGGCGAGGAAGTCCGTGGCTGATAATGGTGGACTCCAGGGCTACAACGGGTGCACCCGTATTGAGTGCATCCAAGACCTCTGGCGTGAAGGAAAATAAATCCGATTTATGGTTCAAGAAATTCACTTAATGACCCTAACCCCTAGACTTGGGGGCAATGAATACAGGTGTCTTGCAGCAGGAGCTGCAAAGTGATCTCGAGCGACACGGGTATTACCCACAGGTCGTATTTCAGGCTTTGGAAAGTGCATTGGGTCAGGAGGAACTCCTCGCCTATGTAGTGCACCAGGAAGCCACATTTGACCGTGACGAACTCAGGCGCCACATGAGTGTGTTGGCCTTAACGCAGTCGCGACTGATCGTCTCTCACACGGACGAACACAACCATGAAGGACAGGCTTATGCTTCGACCTCGAATGAAAGCGTGCGACTTGGTGCGATTGACACGGTGGTGCTCAACCGGGTTGTGAAAGATCCTCTTGGTGAGCAGGGGCGATTGGTGTCAGAAGTCGTACTCACGGTTGGTTGGGGAGCTGTCAGTCGAATTGAGTTGGAGCCAGCGTCTTGCGGAGACCCCGAGTGTGATGCCGAGCACGGTTTCGTGGGTACCACCACCAATGACGATTTCTCCCTGCGGGTTTCACAGGCTGCCGACGGCCACGAAACGGTTGCTCAGGTACTTGCTTTCGCCGACACTCTCTCCTTGGCAAGCGTCTCGTTGCCTCGCTAGATGAGATCGAATTGATGAGAACGAATTGATGACACTGAATACACAATTTTCGATGGAACTAAAAGATGTCATACCAAGTGCCCTGAGTGCCCTGAGTGCCCTGCTTCCTAACGGTGCGCCGATCCCGTCTGCGAATGGTGAAAACCCGATACCGACTTCATCTCATGTCTTGGTCCTTCTCGTTGACGGCCTGGGTGAAGTCCAACTCCAAGACTTCGGATCAGAGTCATTTCTGAACACAACAACTCTTGATATACCCATGCACACCCAATTTCCGAGCACAACGCCTGTTGCATTGGGATCGCTAGGAACAGGGGCCAGACCCGGTGCACATGGGTTTGTTGGTGCAAGCTTCTTCTTGCCGGAGGAGGAGCAACTTTTTGCACCCTTGAAGTGGAAGTCCACCCCCCATCCGTTGGCCATGATCCCTGTTGCACCACTTTTTGAGTGGGCAAGTGAACATGGGATCGATGTTTCCAGCATTGCCGGGGAAAAGCACCGAAACTCAGGTCTTACTCGTTCCGTGCTTCGTGGCGGCGAATACTTGGGGTGCTCGGACCTGACTCAGATGCAACGAGTTGTCCTAGATCGAATTGTCAACGCCAGCAAACCAGCCTTGACGTACATGTATTGGCCGGAGTTAGATCGAGTCGGCCATGTGCACGGTCCGGGTTCGAAACCTTGGCTCGCTGAATTCACCAGAATCGACGCATTTATATCTCGGATCGCCACTATGGTGCATGAGTTACCGCACCGCGATATCAGTTTCGTTGTGACATCGGATCATGGAATGGTGGCGTGCCCCAGTGAGCGTCAGATCTTGATTGAGTCCGTGCCGAAATTGATGCACGGGGTAACTATGGTCGCGGGGGAGCCCAGAGCAAGGCATCTCTACACCGAACCTGGAGCCGCGGTGGAAGTCGCCGCTCATTGGGCTGAGTTGTTGGGTTCTGATTTCGAGGTTCTTTTACGGGAGCAACTTCTTTCCGCGGGAATGTTTCCCGATCTTGATCCAGACTTCGCGGGTCGGATCGGTGATTTTATGGCAATTTCACGCACCGATGCGTCACTGGGAAGCGTGATGGACCCACGATCCTCGGCTTTACTCGGACAGCACGGAGCCCACTCTGAGGCCGAAATGCGCATTCCGTTTCGAGTCATTCATTCTGGCTAGGAGATCAGCACGATCGTTCACAAGGCCAAGTGGTGTGGGCAGTAGGCGGCGTGGAATTATGCGCCAGTGGCCGAATTGATCTATTTCGCGGGAACAATGGATTGCGGTAAGTCGACGTTGGCGCTGCAAACAGACCACAATCATGCAAGTCGAGGTCGTTCGGGCTTGGTGTTGACCAAGTTTGATCGCGCTGGGGAATCTGTCCTGTCAAGCCGTCTGGGATTAGAAGTCCCCGCGATTGAGGTCAGCGACGGACTCAACCTTCGAAGGTTTGTGGTTGACAGGTTGTCCAATGGACATCGGATTGACTACTTGATTTGTGACGAGGCCCAGTTTTACACTCCCGAACAGGTTGAGCAAATTGCGCAACTGGTCGACGATCTCGCGATCGATGTCTTCGCCTTTGGAATCCTTACTGATTTTCGGACAAAACTCTTTCCAGGCTCTGCCCGGCTATTGGAGTTAGCAGACCGAGTCCAATATTTACAAGTTGAAGCACTGTGTTGGTGTGGAAGCCGCGCTTTACATAACGCCCGGACAGTCGATGGGATAATGACCACCGACGGAGATCAGGTAATGGTGGGGGATGTCAGCAGCACCTCGGAGGTTTCCTATGAAGTGCTCTGTCGCCGGCACTATCGCGCCAGACTCACGTCCAAGCGAGCCGGCAATGCGCACATGTCACGTGAACCATTGCCATTTGATTCTGGCGAGGAAGACTATGGCCGCTAACGGCGTAGCCCTTCTGGACCGGTTAGCTAGGCGCTAATCCTGTGTGGTCTGCGAACCAAAGAGTATTTCGTCCCAACTGGGAACTTTCGCACGGCCTTTACGGGTCTTCTTGGTTGCCGGAGCCGCAGGAGACACAATAATTTCGGGTTCGGTAACCGGTTCGTCAAATTCGAGGACCTCACTGACCAATTCCGGGACGGCAACAAGCTTCGTTGGCTGTGAGTTATCTTCCGGGGTGACCCCTTGAATTTGGGGTGTGATTCGTGCGGCCGTGGTGTCAACAATAATTGTGGACTCCCGCGAGGACTCGGTTGCCGATTGCCGAACGGGGTCGAGACCCATCAAGGATCGGGCGCTCGCGTTGAGTGGATTGACCGTTTTCCCGGAGGGTTCATACGACCATTGCGCATGCTCAGATCCAACAGAGTTCTCGCAGTAAACTATCCATTGGCCATCGAGGTAGGCACTGTCCCAGTCGAGTGCCCCAGGCTCGGCACCCAGCGCGAGAGCGACAACGCTTTCAAGTGTTGAACTTCCACGCGAATGATGAAGTTGAACGTTTAACGCGCACTCGGCGACGTAGGAACGCTCACGCAAGGGTGGTTCGGCGTACCGAGTAACCCTGGCCAAATCCCATCCGGTCTCCTGCGCCACGGACTCGGCAGATTCCCCAGCACGAACTCGCTGCTGCACTTCGCGTGGGCTCAAGGGGTTCAGAGTGTGCTCCTCGTATTCGGCATGACGATAAGCCTAACTTAGCGGCTGTCAGTTTCGTCAAGAAACGCACCGGGTGCTGGACCGGGAATCGGATCCTGATTCAGTGGGAGTGGGATAGCGGTTGCAGGGTTATCAATACGAGCCGACATGGCCCGTAACCACCGCTCGCGAGCGGTTAATGAACTGGTCAGGGCAAGTGCGGCCCCCAAAGTTCCCAATCCAAACGCGTAAGAGGTCCCTAGGCGATCAACGAGCACTCCACTAAGGGACGCGCCGAGAGCGAATCCGGCTGCGAGCCCAGAGTTTGTCCACGTCAGACCTTCAGTGAGCAGCTTGGACGGAACGAGACGTTGGGTGAGGGAAAAGGTGGCGATCAGCGTTGGGGCAATCGCAAATCCGGAGAGAGCCGCGGCCGCCATGAGCAGGATCGTGGAATGAATGAAGGCGAGCGGAAAAACAACAACGGTCACGGCCAAGGTCGTATATATCAATTGCTGCGGTAAGGACAGAGTGAAGTGCCGGCTGCCGTAAACAAAACCACCAATTAAAGAGCTGGCTGCCCACAGGGCCAGGGTCACGCCGGACAATTGGGGGACATTCGCTTCTTGCATGAAAGCGACAACTCCAACGTCGAAGGTGCCAAAAAGAATCCCGATTCCCACAGCAACGAGAGCAACAGAAATAATACCCTGGTGGCGAATTGCAGAGCCTTGATCTTGATGGTCTTGGCGGGCAATGGGTGGTGGCGCCGACCCACCCATTGAAGCCAAGATGAGTGCGCCCGCTAACGTGATAATTGCACCCACCAAAATTGGGCTCGCAAAACTGACATTGAATGCCAGCGCTACTGCAAACAGTGGCCCGATTGTGAAAATTAGTTCGTCCAGGATGCTCTCCCAAGCAAATGCGCTGTGCAGAGTTCGTTGGTTTTTCCCCACAACGTATGCCCAGCGGGTACGGACGTAGGATCCGTAGGCCGGAAATGTTGCGCCGGCTAGGACGGCAAGAAGTGCCTGCCAGATTCGCGAAAAATCGTTTGTGACGGCATAGACGAATAGAAACAGGCTGACGGAAAATACGGTCGATAGTGATACGAGGATGATTCGCTGGCCGTAACGGTCGCTCATTCGGCTGGAAATCACGGCAGCCAGTGCCGCGGTGACGGTAAAGAGCGCTTGTAGAAATCCGGCGAATGCATAAGAATCAGTTGTGTTGCTGATGAGAAGTAGAATTCCCAAAACAATCATTGCAAGTGGCATCCTGGCAACAAAACCGGCAGCCGAAAACTTAGCGGCGCCACTGACCTTTAGGGCATCGGCATATGGTTGGTAAACGGACTTCAACATGATCCCCAAAGGTACTGGTAGACCAGATGCCTGCCCGCGCGAAGGCCTGTCTATGGCAGGCTGAGCAGATGAGCAACGATCGCGAGGCGTTACTGGACAAACACGAGTTGGCCCAACTTGCTTGGGACTGCGCACAGGTGGCCGGGCATTTCCTACAGGAGCAACGCCCCAAGAGCCTGAGTATCGACACCAAATCAAGCGGTTCAGATCTGGTCAGCGAGATGGACAGGGGTGCTGAGCAATTGATAGTCGAACGCATCACATCACAACGACCAAAGGACGCGATCCTAGGTGAGGAGGGGGCGGATCGAAGTGGCACCTCTGGCGTGCGCTGGATTATTGACCCACTCGACGGCACGGTCAATTATCTTTTCGGTATTCCCTTGTGGGGAGTGTCCATTGGCGTTGAAATAAATGGAGTGATGGCGGTCGGTGTTATCGCAATCCCGGAGACTCAATGCAGTTATGTCGGTATTACAGGTGTCGGGGCATTTAGAGTTGAGGCTGAAATTGTCCAACAATTGCACGTGCGTCCAGCTTCGAGTTTGAGTTATGCACTCGTCGCGACAGGCTTTGGCTACTC
>DKME01000152.1:1439-15132 GCA_002469525.1 Actinobacteria bacterium UBA7422 | reverse complement strand
TGGCGGACAAAAACTTGGCGTCCAACCTTGAGCATGCTCATTGCAACGGTCACGACCTTCCTTGCAGTCAACATTCCTTTTGCAATCGCAAACTTCGAGGGTTGGGTTACTTTCTACACATTCAATTTCGGCAGGGCAATTGACTTCGGCTCGTTCTGGTATGCGATAACTCAAATCGGGTTACCCACTATCCCGGAGAGCCTGCTCAATGTTGCGTCAACAGCACTTTTCGCACTACTACTCATTGCAATCGCAATTCTGGTTAAGAAGACGCCAACAACCCCAAGTATTGCCCAGATCTCGTTCTTGATCCTCGCCGCTTTTGTGGTTACTAATAAGGTCTACTCACCCCAGTACGTTCTGTGGCTTGTTCCGCTTGCAGTCTTGGCCCGTCCGAACTGGCGCGACTTTCTGATCTGGCAGTTCGGTGAAGTGATCTACTTCGCCGCAATCTGGTGGTTCCTCGCCGGCTACGGAATCACCGACTCCAAAACACTCACCCCGCAGTGGTACGCCGCAGCCACTTTCGTTCACATTGCCGCAACCATCTATTTTGCGGTCATGGTGATCCGCGACGTGAGAGCCAAGTCAGACTCCAACGGAATTAGTTGAGTAATTGTTGAGTGCTGTACAAACTGTGCGGATTTTGAGGGCGTTTTAGGGAGTCGAATGGGTAAGTCCCTCATAGCTTTTGTATCCAATCCGCACAGTTCACATACTGCGCACATACTGCTCACATACTGCGTCGCCAAAGCGAGGCCATGGGCGAACTTTGACGATCTGTCGAGGGATTTGACATGACAAGTGGGTCGAAGGAGTCCATAAAGGTTCCAGCTATCACAAATGTAAGGGCTTAGTCACAAGTAATAGGCAAAATTTCCCGCACATTACCCGCACATTAACTGGTTACGAACGTGCTGTAGGTAATTCCCGCAATGAAAATCGTGCTCGTGAAGAATTTCGTGTGTGCGAGGCCTTTGGACGACGGATATGGATCATTGGTTACGTATTACGAGATTGAAATGGAGTCAAACCGCGTAGTTGTGAACCGAATCTCAGCACTGATGTGATCCCCGATTTGGGGCAGCACCGATTCGTTGTTCAACCACAACATTGATACATGTTGGTGCGGCGGCTCAGCAAACCAGCGCTGTTTCCCGCCGATCTTAAACGGGGACATCGCGCGGCCGGTTGCATCGAGAGCGCCAATACCGAAAGAGGTGACTCGCTGGCGAAGTGAACTTGTGGGGGAAGGTGCCGAGAGGCCGATTCCGTTGGCTGTGCCACCGCTGACAACGACCAGGGTTGCGTTCTTGCCGGCACTGCGCTGGCGGTAACCAACTTTGACGCCTTCAGCCACTGGGTGAACTGCCAACACTGTTCCATAAGCTGAAAGTGCCGAACGATCACCCAACCAGAGTCGCGTTCCAACGCGCATGCGCACGATTAATTCACTCACGCTCTGACGAATGGTGGCAAGTTCTGAATCGGTGCAGTGCGACACCCAAATGAGCGGAGCTGGTGGTGAATACCCCTCCCACACCGCGGTTTCAGCCTCCCATAACCCGGCCCACCGCATCACCTCAACGGCATGGGAGTCAAGAGCGCTGCGCTCGATTGGGAGATGGACGGAAAGGCCTTCAATAAAAATCCGCCCAACTGCTAGGGCACTTCGAATCTCAGAGTTAGCTAGGGCTCCGACGAGTTCGGGCTCGGTGAAACCGAAGCGAAGCATTGAGCTTCGAGCTTCCAGGATCACCCTTACCCCACCGGCACCTGTCGCGAGTTCAATCAGTGCTTCAAGATTTGAGACAGTGCGAATGATTCGACCGGAGTAAAACTTTTCACCGATTTCCCACCACTTGGCGGCCGCCCCCGAATCACGAGGATCAAATGGTTGCAAAACAACTATGTCGCCTTGGGTGATACTGACGACGGATTCAATTTCAAAGACAGTACCGACTGCAATCGTGTCGGCACCAAGGTCCATTGCCGTCGCAGCCAGGAGTTCCTGCCCGAGTCCGTAGCCGTTTCCTTTGATCACCGGAACGGGAGAGCTTCCACTGGCGCTAGTGACAGCCTTGACTACGGATTGCAGGTGGGTTTGCCATTTCTCGCCATGTATATGGAGGGTGAAAGACACTCGTGCATCATGTCAGGATCACACCGAATCGGTGACTAGCCTCGCCGCTGGTAGAGCGAAAAAGCCTTCGCCCAACCCTTGCGAGTGACGTAGTCCCACTCGCCGACGTATTCCTGGGCGTAGCCACCCGAACCCAGTTTGAAAGACACCAAGCCAAAGAGGTGATCTGATTTGTCCAAGGTGTTGGAAATACCGCGTAGGTCATATACCGAACAACCCGATTCACGTGCAGTCTTGATCATGGACCACTGCAATGCATTCGAAGGACGAACATCACGATCGGCGGTGGTGGAGGCACCGTAGGAGTACCAAGCATGCGCGCCAACGGTGATCATGATTGTCGCAGCAGCAACATGACCGTCATGACGCGCAACATGCAAAGTGAAATAATCACCTAGTGCATCCCACATGCGTTGGAAGTAGACCAAACCTCGGGGTGTGAATCCATCACGTGAAGCGGTCTCAACATAAACCTGGTGAAAGGCAGCCAGGTCATCGTGCGTGCCAGTTGAAATTTCAACGCCGGCCTTTTCAGCCTTGCGAACATTACGGCGCCACTGCTGGTTGAAGCCGGCGAATACTTCGGCTTCACTCCGACCGGCAAGTGGTACTTGAAAAACATAACGTGGTTGTACGTCACCGAAACCAGCACCAACGTTTTCCTCTTGTACGAATCCAAGTGAACGCATGGACTTGATCACTGAGTCACCAAGTGAAAATTCGCGGTCACTCGGAACATCTCCCAGCAGTGAGATTTCACCGATTGCACTTTTGATTGTTTGCGCGTCCCATTGTTTGATGGCAACGGGCGGGCCCATCTTTAATTGAAATGCACCGCGACCTTTTACGTGCGCGATCAGCGGTGAAAGCCACGAATCGAGTTGGTCACTTTCCCAATCAATGACCGGGCCCTCAGGAATGTAGGCCAAGGATCGCGAAGGGAGTTTAGGGACAGGTCGATACAGAATCAAGGCAACACCAACGAGGGTGGATTCACGAAACCAACCAACAGACTCTGGGCGCCAACCAACTTTCACTTTGCCCCATGAAGGTAACTGCAAGAAGGAAATAGAAGTGGAGTGTGAAGTGATCACGCCATCTAAGTAGTCACAGTGCTGCTCACTACTGATCCGGCGAACTTCAAGGATCACTCTTCGCGCCTAACACTGGAGCACCGGATTATTTCTTGCATCTGATTAGCCTATGCCTAGGCGCCTAGCCGTGGGAACTTTGAATCTTCCCTGCGGCAAGAAAGCCCTAACGGTTCAGATTGCAGAGCAACCGTTACTCAATCAAGAAATGACCGTGAATCTGAATTTTCATGGCAGATCAAGATCGACAACAACCGGTGCATGGTCGGAGGCACCCTTCCCTTTGCGCGCATCGCGGTCAACGTAGGCGTCAGACACTAGCGAAGTGAAAGCCTGATTTCCGTAGACCAGGTCGATCCGCATTCCCCAGCCACGGTGGAAGGATCCATTGCGGTAATCCCAAAATGTGTAGGGCTCACCTTTGAGTGAGCGTGGTATTACCTCGGTTAAACCCAATTCTTGGATGTCGGTTAAAGCGGCTCGCTCGGCAGCGGTGACGTGGGTTGAGTCAACAAATTTTTCGATATCCCACACGTCCGCGTCCGTTGGAGCGATGTTGTAGTCACCGATGTAGGCGAGGGGGAGTTCGGGATATTGGGCGAGATCCCCGGCAATTGTGGTGTTGAGGGCTTTGAACCAGTCAAGTTTGTAGTTGTAGTGATCATGTCCCGGTTCGCGACCGTTGGGGCAATACAAACTCCAGACTCGAACACCATTACAGGTTGCGCCTATTGCGCGAGGCTCTGCGGCACCTTCAAATTCCGGTTGACCAGCCAATCCACGAACAACATCGGTTACACCAACTCGAGTCAGAATCGCAACTCCATTCCACCGACCGGTTCCATGGGTGACTGCCTCGTACCCAGCCGCTTGAATAGGCACGTGAGGAAAGGCTTCGTCGGTGCATTTGAGTTCCTGCAAAGCCACAACATCAGGTTGGGCACTCTCCAACCATTCGACGACCCGATCAATCCGGGCACCTACAGAATTGACGTTCCACGTAGCAATGCGCACATGGAAAGCCTATTGCGCCCCGTGGATTCTATTGAACGGTTCATTGATGATCCCAGAAATGGAATATTTTGGTCTTAACGAATGGCAGTACGTGCCGGACATGTGGGGGGTCTCCCGGCTCCAAATATAGAAAGCCTGCAACTGTTGTGGCAGTTTCGCGCCTACGCGTCCATGACTACGACGAGCGCTTTGTGGGGAAAGATTCGAAGCTTGACCGAACTCTTGAATTTTTCCTTGCCAACAAAAGTCAGCACTTGGTGTCAGACACCCCCAACACTTCCTGGCAGCCCCGGGGCTTGCTGCCCGCCTGACAAGAATGACGAAACAAGAAACTTCTGCAAGGTGAAGCTTCCAAAATGCTTCCACGTGATGGACTTGCTGTGGTGCCTCTTGGTCTTCTGGGTCCGTAGAGTTTCATTTTGGCGATGCCCCGGTCATCCAAGACTCAACGATCAATCTCGCTGCTTGAGCAGTGCCCAACTCTCCTTCTAAGATTTCATCCCATGCGGCAAATAGCAACCCGATGTAGGAGGCTGTTAGCCAGCGAACTGAATGATCCCTGCGCAACAAGCCATAGGCCTGCGCCGTTCCAATGTAGATGGCGAGAGGTGTCGCTGCCTGCGCCCACATGGAATCCAAATCGGTTCGATGGGGTGCGGCGCGCAGGAATGCGGTTCGTGGTTCCAAGGGAATCAGGCCTCGGGTGACCTCGATCATGACTGCCGCGACATCACTTGGTTTACCGTCCGGAACAAGCGCCAGGACCGAACCGATTCGTTGCAATGCGTCTGCGGCCAGTGCTTCGAGGAGATCGTCGCGCGTGGGGAACTTGTTGAAAATGGTGGTCCGACTGACTCCAGCCGCCGCAGCGATTGATTGCAAAGTGGCATCGGGACGCTTGGACAGCACCAATGCTGCCACGTCCAAGATATGCTCATTTTTGATCACCATGTTCATAAGTTAACATTTATGTTCACTTTTTGGGTAGGTTCAAGCTATGTCAGGTGTAAAAACGAGGCAAGTGCTGCCCGATCAACTTCGCGGAATCGCGCTCCTAGGGATCGTTGTCGTTAACGCGGCATTCCTGGGCATCAGTGCCTACGGGTTCACGGCAGAGTCCGTTGACGGAGTTGCGAACCGTCTCACCGCACTGCTGGTTACCACCTTTGCCCAAGGGAAGTTCTATCTTCTTTTCTCGTTTCTATTCGGTTACAGCGCCTCTTTCATCTTGCGCGACAACAGTAAGCCGAATCGCCGCCGGTATCTGCGTCGGATGCTGGCGCTATTCCTATTCGGCTTAGCCCACGCGGTGTTCTTCTTTATCGGGGACATTCTGATCACATATTCGATTTTCGGGCTTCTGCTTTTCACGGTCTCACGTAGTTCCGACCGAGCTTTGAAGCGCTGGACCATCGCGGCGATCACAGTTGCCGTGCTCTTGATGCTGGTAGTTGCGTCCTTGGCTGCCGCATTCCCTGATGATTTTTCTGAATCCGGAGGATTGGAATCTGCCCTGAGCACAGGAACCTTTGCGGAAGCAGCCATAGCTCGGCTCGAAGCCTTACCCTCCACCCTGCTCTGGGTCTTTCTCTTACAAGGCCCAATGGCTTTCGCCGCATTTGTACTCGGGCTGCGTGCCTCACGAGTGAAACTTCTGGCTGATCCTGATTCTCACATCGATCTGTGGCGCAAACTAGCTCGATGGGGTTGGGCTATCGGTCTGCCCTTGCAGGCAGTGGCCGCCGGAATGCAGATCGGTGCCGTTGCAACTGGCAATTCCTTCTCACCGGGTGGAGCTTTCGGTCTCGCACTTGGCTTCACCACGGCTCCGATCTTGACCGCAGGGTATATCGGAAGCATCGCACTGCTCATCCATCGAAGGCCGTTGTTCTTGTCTTTTCTGACTCCTGCCGGACAGATGTCGCTCACCGTCTACATAGGTGAATCAGCACTAATGTCCTTCGTCTTTAGCGCTTATGGGCTCGGCTACTTTGGCCAGTGGGGAGCATTCCCGGTTGTCCTCGCAGGTATCGCATGCTGGGCAGTACTGACTGTCTTTGCATGGTTATGGATGCGACGCTTTAAACAAGGTCCACTCGAGTTCGTAATGGCTGCCATGACAGGAAAAGGTGGGGCCACATGAAAAATCGAACCAATGCTGGCCTTAGTGCGGTGGATGTACTTAGCGCTACCGGTGAACACGATGTTTTCCTTAAATACCTCAGCGAGTTTGATCCTGAGGGTTACCAGATCCTGACCGGCCCTGGACTCTCCGACAAAACAATTTGGGCCCCAACAGACGAAGCGTTCGCCAAACTTGGGGACGCTCCCGCTAGTGCAACACCGGAAGAGATCAAGGCGGTTCTCGGTTTCCACATCACTCCACCGCGCCGCACACCCGAAGGTGACTACCCGATTATTACGTTCACCTATTTAGCAGATGGCGGACAGATCATCCACCAAATTCGAAGACGGCCGGTACACCGTTGAGGGCGTGCTGATCGGACCAACCGCCTGGTGCACCCAAGCCGGGTCTATATTTTCCATTGATGAAGTGATTACGGAGGTGGCGACACCAAGTTGGTTAGAGAGTGTATTGGGTAGCGCCATTTACCTGCTTTTCTTTGAGTACCCATACGTCACCGCACTTGTCGGCTTGATTCTTGTCTTTGTCGTGGTGGTCATAATTATTAGATTAAAACGTAAACGCTCAAATTAATGTATTCGGCGAGTCGCACCTGGGTCTACTTGCGAATACGGAAGGACTAATGCTCTAGGGAGACTGTGGCGGTAAGAGTGCAACCCCCACTTGGGGAACTTGTTAATGACCAGTTTTCACCACAAATTGATTCAAGGATGACCGAACCAAGTCCAGGTGTGAAATTCGTTGGGAGTCCAACTCCGTTGTCGGAGACGTTGACGTCAACCTGATCGCCTTGGAAATTCACCAAGACCTTACAACTTGTAGCGACAGCGGTCACGTTCCAAGCAGAGATGCCCGCGCGGAAAACCTAATGCTCGAGCGACACGGTGGCCCTCAGAGTGCAACCTTTGCCGGCGTTGCCTTCTAATCGCCACTCCGAACCACAGACAGATTCGAAAACAGCTGATCCAAGACCAGGG
The DNA here is from genome assembly GCA_002469525.1 of Actinobacteria bacterium UBA7422. GTDB lineage: Bacteria > Actinomycetota > Actinomycetes > S36-B12 > S36-B12 > UBA4592. The sequence continues at coordinate 7,761 of DKME01000152.1, read as the reverse complement.
GAATATTTCTCTGGTAAGCCCGTTCCGTTGTCTACTACCTGGACCAATAGCGAAGTGTGTGTCTGGGTTACGGAGACGATGCATGAAGTTGCACCACCATGGCGGTAAGCGTTTGCGATTCCTTCAGCGATTACCCGTTTAACGTCACGGGCATACTTTGCATCACATGAAACCGTAGAGATAAAACTGTCAATTTCGATTAAACCCGTCCAGGGCGTCAAGGCTGACTCGATTATTTCCTGCGGAAATTGATGTGTGTCGGGTGTTGTGAGTAAGTTGTCAAAGTTCAAGTGTTGTGCTGCACTCGTGAGTGCTTGCGAGGTGTGAATGCGTGAGGCCATGCCGTGAATCGCTTCGGCTACTTCTTGCTGGGTTTTCACTAGCTCGTTGCCAGCTGCCCGGGTATTGATTTCCTCGTCTTTAATTTGATCATTCAAGTCCAAGACTATTTCTTCGGCGGAGGCGAGGGCTCCACGGAAGATGCTGACAAAAATGGTGAGTGTCGGTATCCAAATAGAGTTTGCCACGATTAGTCCGAAGGCCGCATTCGCTGGACGGTTGTCGAAAATTATCGATGCAACCGGACCGGTAACGATCACCGTGATGGCCATCGTTGAAACAAAAAATATGAGGCTAACGAAACTACTGGAAAATGAAACCCGAGAAGCAAGACTGTAAATGCCCCAGATAGCGATGGCAGAGAAGACCACCTGGGCTATTCCTCGGGTGAATCCGATTGCTGGAATCAAACTCCCGAGGGCGCTCAGTGACCACAACACCGCAACGATCACTCCGGGGTAGGGGTTGTGAAAGACGGCTGTGCGAATAACGGTGAACCAAGGAACCCGGGCTTTCGTTGATTGGGGTGTGTTTGCCCACACTTGGTGGCTCACGGTTCGAGCGCTCGCAGCGCTAGTTATCTGCTCACTCGCCTCGGTTAAGAGTGTTTCACGCAAGACCTGGGTCTCACCATCAATCCGCATTCGTTCCACCCGAACTTGGGTCAGTTGATTAACGAGTTTCGATCGGTCGGTGAAGTAAGTCGCAACAACGGAAATTATTAGTGCACCGATTGGAATGAAAATTGCTCCAAGAATTGCCCCGGTCACAAGGCGCACCGCGATGAGTTCAGGGCCACCGCCTGAAACGCTCAGCGCGTCAGACATGAATCCGACAAGAGCACCACGTGAACCACCAGCGATAGCGCCGAGGGCGACGACCCAGGCAATGGGGACTGCGTGCACCCTGCGATTGCGAAAGAGCGTGAAGTTGGCAAGGAGAAGTATCACGCCGAACAGTGAGTATCCGGCCGCCCAAATGAAGAACCAACTACCAATGTTTCCTTCCATGCCCCCGCTCATGTTGGATCCGATAGTCACGAAGTTAATGGGCAGGTTCAGTACATAGAAAATAAGTGAAATAGCCCAGCGTCCACCGATTCGTTCCCCCACAGTCTTTCCCAGCACCATGTGGTGGCTCCACAGCCGAATTGATTGCATGAAATTTAGCGGTGCAGGTGAGGGTGTCGTGTCGCACCGGTGAGCGAAAAGAATGCACGGGCGAGCGCAACCCGTTGATTCGCCGTTGGATCAATTTCGATATCGAGTGCGGTAGCTGCTCGCTTAACGGCCTGCTCGACAGACTTCTCGGTTACAACTCGGACCCTCGCAATTTCTGAATTCGAGAGCCCGTAAGCAAGAAGCCGCAGAGTCTCGACTTGACTGTCGGAGAGGGGAACTCGCGGCACTTCTGATTCACTCTGTTCTTGCGATATTTCAGAACTAGCCACTATGGCGGTGGTCAGAATTCGAATATCTTTCAACGACTGCTTAACTACATAGGCACTCGAGGTAGGGAGTTCTTTCACACTCGCGGCGAAAAGCCTTGGGTCACTGAACGATGTGAGCAACACAATGCCAATAGTTGGATTTAGTTTACGTAGACCGTGCGCCAAATCGATCCCATTGGGTCCTTCACCCAAATCAAGATCTAGAACAGCTACGTCAATATTGGCAACATCTAATCCAATAGCTTCCGATGCTGTTCCGACTACTGCGACAACTTCGATCTGACCGCCCGCGATTGCTGCGGCAACCGTCGTTCGCGAGAAGTCGTCGTCATCAACGACAAGGCAACGCAGAGTCATGTGTTTATTATGTTGGGTAGATCAATCATTGAGTACTACTCGTCGCGTCATTGGGCGGTCACTTGAGTTTCTACCACCGCTGCCTCCCACTCCACCTGAAATATTGACCTCAACGATTTCTACGCCAGTGGGGACAGTCCAGTTTCCATCCGTGGTGAAGGTCACTTCAGCTGGATCTGCTGCTTGGGCACTCGGGACTGAAATGGGCATGATTAAGACGCCGCAGAGCAAGGTGCCAATCGCAAACTTGTGTTTCATTTAGCCACCATGCATGAAAATTTTTATTAGCGAAAGTTTTTTGAAGCAAATTAGCGGTATTGAGGGGTTAGCCCTAGCCCGAACTGCTTTGTTGACTACTCACTGGCTTTTCGAGGCGGAACGTACTTTGCAGAGGTCTTTCCATCGGGTCCGCCATTGGTAAATGTCAGCCCAACTTTTGTGAATTCCCGCTTATTCTTTTTGAACTTCTTGGGTGCTGTTAGCACAATTCTGGCATCGAATTTTTTCATGACGGTGACGTTGCCTACGTCCCCGGAGGTTGAGCACATGGTCTGCACGTCACTGGGTGTCCCGTCAGCTGGGGACGTGTAGATGCATTGAGTGACCGGAAGATTTAAAGTTCCTTTGCCAACGGCGGTTTTCTTATTCCACTTCTTCCACGTGATATCGCTGAGGTACGTATCGGAAGTGTCCCCTTGTGGATCGTCATCTCCACCGTCTGGACAAGCAACGATGATCGTTGATGGTTTGCGGGACGTCACACTCAGATACGACAGGTCACCGCTTTGACCGGCACCTAGACACATGGAAACAACAGGCAGTGATTTGCTGGTAGCTCGCGCAGTGGGCTGAGCCGTTGCCACGGGTGGTATCAGGGCAACGGAGAGAACAAGGCTGGTTATTGCGATCCTGAACGTCTTCATGTTGGGAATATGAGGAAATGAAGTTAGCGATTCAAGCCTAACTGGACAAGTGAGGGGTTAGCCCTATTTTCTTTTGGCGAAACACCGTCAGCGACAGCGAGAGATTCTGTTTAGAAACTGGTCGCGAGTCCGACTTCTTCACATGCGCGTAGGAGTTGTTTGTCGTTAGTCAGGAAGTGGGAAGCCCCTATTGCTTGTGCGGTACCAAGATGAATCGAGTCGAGGGATCCAAGATGCGGGAAAGTGAAAGTCGAAGCACTCGTGAGCATTTGTGAATTTAGTCTTACCAACTCAGTCCCTGCAAGGGCATCAGTCTTATGTTCTTGAAATTGCTTCTGGGTCCGTTCGGGTGTGTTGGTTCGGTGCAGAAACCGGCTTACTTCAAGTGAAGCAAGGACGCTGCTAAAGAAAGTAAATCCTTGGAGACGTCCTTGCTGCAAGTAGTGCGCGATCAGATCAGACCTGCGCTCGGGAGATATCCGACTAATTAGGACATTGGAATCCAAGTAGCAAATCTGCTGCTCAATCTTTTTCACAATCGGTCTTTTCGTAGATCCCGCATGATTTCATCTGAAGTCACACCGGGGGGCAAGGTCACAGGATTCTCGGAATAGAACTCCCCGAATTCACGCTCCGCTGGGATGATCATGTGTCGAATCTCAGGCGGGAAACGCAGCAGCTTGTAGTGGGTCACGTACTCCGCGATCGCTTCACGGGCTAGTTCCTGTTGGGACTTGCCGGTTTCCTTGGAAAGCGCTTTGAGGCTTTTGGCTAAGGATTCCGAGAGGCGTAGGTTCATGCTCATAAATAGATGGTACCAATTTCGGTACCGATTGGCTTTGGTGTGGAGTTGGCTCATAAGAGCATCTTTAATTCGACGCATATATATGTATAGAACGATTTGCGATCTGGGGGCCCATTGACGGAAAACCAAAGCTGTGGAACAAGCAATGTGGTTACACTTTCATGTTAATGTGACTACATGGAGATCGGGGTTCGTGAGGCTAAGGCGCATCTGTCCGAGTATTTGCGTCGGGTTCAAAGCGGTGAAGAGTTCGTGATCACCGATCATGGCAAACCCGTTGCACGAATCACCCCGATTGATTCACCCATTGAATTCTCACCCGAGGTTGCCAAAGGGATTCGTGAGGGCTGGATCAGGCAACCCACCAGTTGGGGACCACTTCCTCCCCTTAACGCTGTGCTTGGGGGACTCGGGGTGTTGCCCGAGGGGGTTACCACGTGGGACCTGATCAATGAGGATCGTGGAGACGAGTGAGCGTCTACATTGACAGCAGTGCGCTGGCAAAACGATATGTAACGGAAATTCAATCCCAAATAACAAATTCATATCTGGAATCTGTACAAGCCCCAATAACATCGGTTCTCACGATCGTTGAGGTGCGCCGGGTAATTGGACGGTACGTCAGTTCGATTGAAGGTGTGATGGCTGGCACATTACTTAAGCGAGACCTTTCCAGCATGGTGCTCGTGGAAGTTTCACCTGAAATAGTCGAAAACGCAGCGGAAATTGCCGCGAGGACTCAACTGCGAACCTTGGACAGCCTCCATCTTGCCTCTGCAATGGCAGCTGCATGCAACCAAATCTTGACTTTCGACAAGGTGCAATCACAGGTTGCGCAGTCGTTAGGAATCTCACCGGTAACCCTGGAATAGCGACCTGTTGTGGAGTTGGAGCTGGTTGCGGCTAGTCTGAGCACGCATTAATCCTCCTGTCACGGAAATGCCGTGGCCGTTTAGTCCGAAGGAGGTGGGTTAATACATGCGTAAATACGAAGTCATGGTCATTCTGGACTCTGAACTTGAAGAAAAAACAATTACCCCCAGTCTTGAAACGTTCCTTAACGTGATCAAGGCCGACGGCGGTTCAATTGACAAATTTGATTTCTGGGGCAAGCGTCGCTTCACCTATGAAATCAACCACAAGACCGATGGCTACTACGTGGTAATCGAGATGACCTCGACCCCCGAAGCAGTTGCCGAGCTTGACCGTCAACTCTCCCTCAACGAAGCGATCGTTCGCACCAAGGTGATTCGCCCCAATTGGTCCACACCGGAGAAGGTTTCCTAATGGCGGCCGGGGACATCAACGTGACGGTTGTTGGCAACATGACCAACGATCCCGAACTGCGTTTCACCCCAAGCGGTGCAGCTGTTGCTTCATTCACCATTGCTACCAATTCACGGTATTTGGACAAGACAACCAATGAATGGAAAGACGGGGATCCGACCTACTTGCGGTGCAGCGTGTGGCGTCAATACGCCGAGAATGTTGCCGAGTCTCTGACAAAGGGAACTCGCGTAATCGTTTCAGGCAAATTGAAGCAGCGTTCCTATGAAACCCGCGAGGGCGAAAAGCGAACGGTAATGGAAGTTGAAGTTGAAGACGTTGGTCCCGCATTGCGATATGCAACAGCCAAGGTCAACCGAGTTCAACGCTCCGACGGTGGATTTAACTCCGGTGGCGGCTCTGGTGGCGGTTCTTCCGCACCAGCGGACGACCCCTGGGCGACGAATGCACCCGCGGCAAACTTTGACGAACCACCCTTTTAATCACATAAATTTTCACTAATAACTTCAAGGAGTTAACACAATGGCACGCGAGAACAAGCGCCAACAAATGTTGGACAAGAACAAGATGGTGAAGGCTAAGGCCTGCGCTTTCTGCAAGAAAGAAGTAAAAGGTCTTGACTACAAAGACGTCAACCTGCTTCGCAAATTCATTTCCGATCGCGGCAAGATTCGCGCTCGCCGGGTAACAGGCAACTGCACCCAGCACCAGCGCGACGTAGCCATGGCAGTGAAGAACGCCCGTGAAATGGCACTTCTTCCCTACTCAGCGGCTACTCGCTAATTAACACGGAAACTGGAGACAAATAATGAAACTTATCCTCACCCAGGAAGTCAGTGGTCTTGGAACTGCTGGAGACATTGTTGAAGTGAAGGACGGTTACGGTCGTAACTTCTTGCTTCCACGTGGCTTCGCAATTGCATGGACCCGTGGCGGCGAAAAGCAGGTTGTTCAAATCAAGCGTGCCCGCAAGGTGCGCGAGGTTCGTGACCGCGACCACGCCAATGAAATTAAGCAGACCCTTGAATCAATGGTGATTGTTGTTCCTGCCAAAGCTGGCGCGACCGGCAAACTTTTCGGTTCAATCACCACAGCGGACGTTGCAGCAGCGGTTAAGTCAGCTGGCAATATTTCAATTGATAAGCGCAAGGTGCACTTGGC
>DKME01000152.1:0-1402 GCA_002469525.1 Actinobacteria bacterium UBA7422 | reverse complement strand
GTAAGCGCCAATGTGGAATTTGTTGTTTCAGCTGACTAACAATTAGTTTTCTCATAGCTAGTGTGAAAAGGGGTCGCTCCCAGTGGGCGGCCCCTTTTGCATTTCGCTTAATCTAAACCCGTGCGCCACAAGGATCCAACGCGCTCGCTCACGAATCGGGCTGTGGTGCGAAACATCTCCGTTTAATAATAATGTTCCGGTTTGGTACTCATTTACAGGTAGTCTCGGGGTTAGGAGACAGTTCAAGCCCTTTTACCTACGCAGGAGGATCATTCATGTCATATATGGAAGCGATAAAATCAGGTTTCTCGAATTATGCCAAATTCAACGGCCGCGCTAGTCGATCAGAATTTTGGTGGTTTGTACTCTTTATGGCCGTTGTTTATGTCGTTTTAGTTGTGCTTTTAGGGCTCTTCGGTGGGCTTAATACGACAGACGCGAATGGTGAGGGATCTGTGACTATAACTGGCGTGCCTTTCTTCATCTTGGCAGTCGTCTGGCTGATCTTTCTACTCCCGATACTCGGTCTTCAATGGCGACGTTTACATGATGCAAATCACTCGGGCGCGTGGTGGCTAATCAATTTCATTCCTTTCGGTGGGATCGTGTTACTTATTTTCTTTGTAACACCAGGCACGGAAGGTGACAATCGATTTGGTCCACCCACCACTACGGCCCTCAATTAGTCCTATTGACTAGTTCCTTCTTATAGTTCGTTGTAAAAGGGGTCGCTCCCAGTGGGCGGCCCCTTTTATATGCTCGAATGCATGCTAGGAATACTTGAGTAATGTCTGATGAACTCGAAATCACTATTCGGTTCCTTGAGGAGCACGAGGCTGAGGTGCTCGTTGACCTAATTCGGGAGTCATACGGTGATTCATATGACGCGGAGTGGGTGTATGAACCCCACACGATCGCCGAGCGAATTCGTAATAACACCTTACGCAGCACAATTGGGCAATTGGCCGACGGAACAATCTTGGGCCACATGGCACTCATGGTCGAGGAAAGTGCCGAACGGGTAGTTCACGCAGGGGTGGCAGTTGTGCGCGATGCCGCGCGCGGCAATCACCTTTTTGAAAAACTCAAACACTTCGGGTCTCAATGGGCCACTGAGGCTGGTTACCTCGGGATCTTCAGTGAAGCCACAGCCGCTCACCCTTACAGCCAAAAAGCTAACATAAAACTTGGTGCGCACGAAACTGGGATTCTTCTGGGTTGGATCCCTGACTCGGTTGTCAACAACGCCGCGTTACATTCGGATCCACACCGTGAGTCTGTTGTCCTGTTCTATTTGAAGTTAAACAATGGTGATTTCCGGGAAATGTTTGTCCCAGAAAAATACCGAGAGATAGTTCAAAGGATCCTTGATGCTTCCGGTCTGCATGCCGCAATTGCGGAA
>DKME01000097.1:9628-18578 GCA_002469525.1 Actinobacteria bacterium UBA7422 | reverse complement strand
GGAGCTCAAGCTGCCTCATGGGTTGCACAGACCTACCTAGACAACCTTCGGCTAGGAGTGGACCGTAGCTACTGGTACTTCTGGGCACCGGCGGACGGCCGAGTCGGAATAACGATGCAGCCAGGAACACCAGGTGCAATTGGCTACCAGACCGTGAACAACTGGATCTCAAATTCCTATTACTCATGCAGCAATGGTTCCGGTTCCATTCCGAACATGTGCCAATTAGGTGACAACAACAATCCTCAAGTTGTCGTCTGGGCTACGACAGGAACGGCAACGTACACTGTGCCTGCAGGTGTAGAGATTCAGTGTGATGCTCTCAACAACTGCACAGCAATTGCCCCAGGAACTCAAGTCCAGATTGGAAGCATGCCTCTATGGTTCGGAACCCTAGAAACTCAAAATCAGCAGTAGTCGCTACGGGTGTTGCCTCACTCGCACTGATCTTGACAGGTTGCAATAGTTCTGTGACTGACGTGACTCCAACAGAAACTCCGACTCAAGTGGTTGTGGATCCCAATGCGGTTCCAGCGTCGACAGTCGGTTTGCATATTGAGGGTGTTGAAGGTGGCGCTTGGGCGAGTGCGCCATTCGGTGCACTGCGATTGTGGGACAACGGAACCGCGTGGAGCCAAATCGAGTTGGCAAAAGGCGAGTTCAAGTGGGACAACATAGAAGGTTCACTTGAAAATGCTGAGTCAAAAGGCTTGACCGACATCATGTTGGTGCTGGGAACCACCCCTGACTGGGCGGGCAAGGAACTCAATGACTCTGACTACCCCCAACCGGGGGCGGCCAGTGCACCGAAGAACCTCAGCGACTGGGATGACTGGGTAACCGAAGTTGTCACTCGTTACAAGGGACGCTTTAGCTCATATCAGATTTGGAATGAAGCCAATTTGGTCAATTTTTATAACGGTACGCCACAGGAAATGGCCGAGATGACCAAGCGTGCCTATGACATCATTAAGGCAATTGACCCTGAAGCGCTCGTGATTGCCCCCTCACCGAGTTTGCGACTCAGTAAGGCATTTGAGCGTTTTTACCCCGCGTATTTGGAGGAGTTGGGCAAACTCGGTTGGCCGGTCGACGTCTTTGCGATCCACACCTACCCCACTGCCGACGGTGACCCTGTTGACCGCGGAGCGTTAGTGACCCTTGCACAGGACACGATCACCGCTGCTGGAGCTCCGGATTTACCGTTGTGGGATACCGAGTTGAACTACGGTCTTGCTGGCCCCGGGGACTTGCCACGAGTGGAGATTACAGGTGCGCAGGCTGCCGGTTTTGTGGTTCGTACCTACATTGACGATCTTCGTTTGGGCGTTGACCGTTCCTATTGGTACATCTGGTCGTTGCGGCCATATGACCTACTCGGTGTTCAAGCTTTTCCGGGATCTGACGGTGAACAAGGATTCTTCGCTGTCAATGCCTGGATGACCGGGGCGACATTTGATGGTTGCACGGAGAGCGGCGATGCTGTTGTCTGTAACTTCAGCCGAACTGGCGGCGCTGAAACATGGGTTGTGGCCTGGGCCCAAAGCGGTGAAGTTGCCTATACAACACCGGAAAACTCTGCCCTAGTGTGTGATCCGCTGGCAAATTGCCAAGAAGCGGCAGGTGGAAGTGAGATCACTCTCACCGAGGTTCCGGTTCGGGTTTACCTTCAATAGCGTTTGCCGCCGATTAGATGGCCAATTCCTGATACCGTGTGATGGTGAGCTCGGTCGAGAAAGATAGTGCACGAGAAAACGAGGGAATCGCCTCGCCTCAAACTTTCGACCCGCTGACAGACACGGGAACGTGGCGTCGAATCGCTCGAGAAGCTCACTCAAAAGGCGGTTGGGCAACTCCAAACAAACACGTTGACAGACCAATTCAACGTCGGGATCCGTTAAGGGTTTATGCAACTCGAGCCATAGTTTGGGATTCACTCGTGATCGTTGCAGCGGCCACAATCGGATTTGTTTTGCGATGGACAATTCCATACAACCTGAACGTGTCTGATGGAACGTACGTCTTTTTTGCACTGATCGTTGTCTTTTCCTGGACCCTGGCCTTGATCGTGCGCGGAGCGTATGACACGCGCGTATTGGGAGTTGGCTCCGAGGAATTCAAACGGGTCGTTACCGCTTCGGCCGGACTTTTCGGCACGGTAGCCGTTGTTGCTTTCGCATTGAAACTTGATCTTTCACGTGGGTTTGTTCTCATCACTTTTATTGTTGGAGTGGTGCTACTTCTGGTTGATAGATGGATTCTGCGTGCGTGGTTGAGACATGAGCGTCGCTATGGGAACTATTTGCATCGAACTATGGTGATTGGAACGGGCGACCGCCAAAGTGAGATCGTGGACATGCTGGACCGTGATCCGGTGGCGGGATTCGTGGTCGTTGATGTTGTTGAAGAGTCCGAAGTGGATTTCACCGACTCGCAGATTGACGACTGGCTGGACCAAGTCATGGCCCGCATTGGCATCAACGATGTTGACACCGTTGCCGTTGCTGGGACCCCCGTGCAAGGACAGGATTTGATCAAGCGCCTTTCATGGAGACTTGAAGGTCCACGAATTGACCTACTGGTTGCGCCGACCCTAGGTGACTTTGTCGGCCCACGCGTGACCATTCGCATGCAGGCTGACCTTCCATTGATTCATCTTGATGAGCCACACTTAACCGGCCCCAAGCGTGCTATTAAACGTGCCTTGGATATCTGCCTTGGTATTTCGCTGTTCATCCTGTTTGCGCCGTTTATGCTTTTTGCTGCAGTCGGCATTTTCTTCACCACTCGCGGGCCTGTGTTTTATCGGCATCAACGAATTGGGCGTGGCGGTGAAGTAATTGATGTAGTGAAGTTTCGCACCATGTACGTAGGTTCGGACGAACAACGGGGTGACGTAATCGGAGTCCCCGATGACCGAATCAGTGAGCGCTACAAGAACGACCCGCGAATTACGCCATTTGGGCGGTTTCTACGCAGATGGTCAATTGATGAAATGCCTCAGATTGTGCACGTGATCGGGGGCACAATGTCTCTGGTTGGTCCACGCCCAGTCCTGATCGATGAAATTCCCCTCTTTGGTGACGCGGATCACCGGCGGCATTTGACCAAACCGGGGCTCACCGGGCTATGGCAGGTATCTGGCCGCAAAGCGGTCGACTGGGATGAACGGATGCGGATGGATTTGGATTACGTGGAGCACTGGTCTCCGGTCCTGGATCTGCTCATTGTGGCCAAAACAGTCAAAGTGGTACTCAGCGGAAGCGGTGCGTATTAGGGCAAGACGCCTTCACGGGAAAAGCCGAACTGCGCTTGTGCTCCACGCTGCCTGACTTAGCGCGCTTATACTCAAGTGGTGTCTTCCCGCAAACCCCTGTTCTGGGGTCTCCTAGCGCTGATTACCGCGCTTGGCGGATTCATCTTCTGGCTCCAAGTGGGCTTGGTCGCCTCCCTCGGAACACTTGCCTGGAGTGGCATCGGATTGCAGTCGCACCTTTCGGGCGCAGCCAGCGGGTTATTGGAGGGTGACTACCCGGCGGGTGAAGCTGAATTTGAGCTAGCCGATGCTTCAACGGCCACGCTACTGAAATCAATTGACACATCGCAGGTGCGACTAATGGGCTATGTCCCCGGTGTGAGTGCGGCCGTGGATAACTGGCGGGCCAGTGTGGAAGCGGCGTCTTCAATCTCGGCTGCAACCGGTCAACTGATTGGCCTGTACGGGGATCTGTCCGGAGAGAGCGGCGGTGACCGAATATTTGCCGACGGGCGAGTGAATCTTGAACGACTGGAATTGCTACCGGAGGAAGTAGGAGCTGCAAAAACGAATATTGATGGAGCCGCGATTCAACTAGCTGGAATTACGGCGGGAACATTTGCCACCGGGCCACTTGATTCGATCCGCAATAAAGCCCTGAATGAATTAGAGGCGGTACAGCAGGCGGTTGATTCTCTCAACAGTATTGCCCCTGTCCTGCCGAATGCATTGGGAGCCAGTGGGATTAAGCGGTACTTGATCGCGATTGGTAACCAGGCGGAAATGCGGGCAAGCGGTGGCGCTCCATTGTCACTTCTCATGATCGAATTTGAAGACGGGCGAATCAGCATTCCGTTGAAGGGGCAGACCAGCACGCAACTCTTCCCACCCATTAATGCCAGAATTAATTGGTTCGGCCCTGCTCTGAACCCATTCTTTGAGCGGAATCCCCGCAATAATCCATTCGTTGTCACAAACACACACCCGAACTTCATTTATTCAGCCCGTGAAATGGTGAGCGCTTGGAGTGGAGGCTGGGATGGGCCGAGTTACCCAGAGGTTGACGGAGTTGTCACTCTGGACCTCACTGCGATCGCTGCGGTATTAGATGCAATAGGCCCCGTCGAGTCAGAGGTGTACGGAACAGTGAGCGGGGATCAGATTGGGCAGATTTTGTTAGTGGATGCTTATGCCGACTTTGGTCAAGAGGACGCGCAACAGCGACAGGATGCAAACCAGGAACTATTGGACACGTTGCTCACGAGGGTGCTCTCGGGAAGTGACCTTGTTCCAGCTGCAAAAGCAATTGCCGAAACGGCACCGGGACGACACTTTCAACTATGGATGAAAGAGAGCAGACTAGAAAATTTGGCGCTTCAGGCGGGAGTGGCTGGAGTCGTCAGTGATCCAGGAACCGGTGACTGGTCTGCCATGTATACCCAAAACGGTAATCAATCCAAGGTTGACGTTTTCCAGCAGCGCAATGTTCTGGTAACCGCGAATCTAGAAGCTGATGGCAGCGCCAGGGTCACACAACAACTCACCGTGAACAACGCGACCCCTGCAGACCGTCCCGACGGACCGCCCGAGCGGGTTGGCTACGAAACCATGTGGCTAAAGAGTGCTTACATCCTTTATGTTCCGGACGCTGCACGTGACTACAGCACGTCATACCCTTCCGGTTTCACGGTTCGACCATTTAAGGGTCATAGTCAATTGGGTAACGGCTGGGTCGACGACGGTTTCGGTCACCGAATGATTCGACTTGTGGGGTGGACTCCACCCGGTGGGCAGAGTGCGGTGTCAATTTCGTATACCCTCCCGGCAGGCACTTTTTCAACCGATCGCGCCGGTCGACTGGAGTACAAAATTCTTTCTGAACCACAGTCACTGTTCATCCCTTCAACATTGACTCTGCAGGTGACCGGTCCGCAGGGATTCACGCCAGTCAAACAAGCTGGAATGAAGATCACCGACGCGACCGCAACCTTGTCCGCTGTTCAAAGTGGACCCGTTGAAGCGACGATACGGTTTAACCAATGAGCCGGCCCGTCATCCGCTACCTTGCGGCGGCGCTTCTCGTTGCAATTTTGGTCTTTGTGATTCCACCGGTTGGAGTAATTGCAGCCGTTATTGCTCTGGCGGTGATTCCGCCGTGGGGTAGGACTCACACCGAGCGACTGATTATTAGCGCACTTGTCTTACTGGCCATTGTCGCGATCGTGTTCCCGCGCAATGGAACAACTCCGGTGAGCGCGCTGAGTGCGCACGTGTTGTTGGCCGGAGTAGTGCTTGCCGCGGCGTTGCTGCGGTTTATCCCGCAGTTGGCGAATGTTCGCTTGCCAAGAACAAAAACAGGAGACTTTCTTTTCGTTGGATTCCTCCTCGCGAGTGTGGTGTGGCTGCTCAGCGCATATATAGGTACCAATGATTACGAAACTCTTAGTGGCATGTTTTTCACCGGGTGGGACAACCACGGACACTTCGTCACATTTGCTAACACCTATGAAGTAGGAAGTACGACGTGGCCAACCGTTGACGGCAGCGAGGCGTGGAACCAGTGGTACCCCTCCCTTCACACGACGGTGTGGTCACTCGGCCAGTACGCCTGGAGTGGCAGCGGGATATCTCGCATTTCATTGCTCTTTCCTTACATCACGTGGCAGGCGATTTCCTTTGCATCATGTAGTGCGGCTCTTGCATGGATGGCAGGTGACCTGGCCCAACGGGTGCTGCCGGGTGTCACGCAGAAACGAAGGACCGCGCTCGGGGCGCTGGCATTTGTGCTGACCGCACTGTTCTTCACATTGGGGAGCCCGGCTCTGATGTTTAACGCGGGGTTTGTGAACTTTGTTATGGGAGTTACCGCGGTGACCTTGTGCAGCTATTTTTCGGTGCGATCAACCCAAAGTGCACTAACCCTTGGTTGGTTCCTGGTGCCGGTTGGCGCGATCGTGTCCATCAATCTATGGACACCGCTGGTTCTTGGAATCGTCCCCGCGGGTGTTGTTGTATTGATCGCCTTGTTCCGTAGCAACCGGGTCACGGCGAGTATCTGGTTGGTGTTTACCGCCGTTATTGCCGGCTACCTCGCGATCACCCAGGCCCAGGCAATTATTCGTCCCGGAAGTAGCGCGAGTGAACTCAACAGCGAGATCGGTGCGGTCGGAGTGGGTATGCCCGGGTTCAACATTTCCTTGGCCCTGGCAACGCCGGTGCTCGGACTGATTTTGATCTGGTTCTTCAGTGGAATACGGCGCACCCTGGCAATCGGAGTTGCCGGGCCACCGGTCATGTTCACGGTGATCGCGGGTGTGTTTTCCCTGGGCGCCGACTCAGCGGAGGTCAGCCGGGTCTCGTCCTATTACGTTCTCAAAGCGTTCAGCGGATCACTTATGGCGTTTATGCCGGTGATCCTTGCCCTGGTTGCCGTTGCTGTGATCTATGCGACCCGGGAACTCACGCTGAAACAGCAACTCCTCGCGGCCGGTGGAGTCACACTCGCGGGAACAGTTGCCTACGGTTACGTGGGAACGACTTCAACCCAACTTGCACCCAACTTCACTTTCGCGCCAGGTATTCAAGCGGCAAAGGAACGCAAGGAAGGGATTGACAAGCCCCTAGTGGGCGAGGCGATTATCCGGTCCGCGGAAGTAGCACAAGAAAATCCGGAGTGGACACCATTCCTGTGGGACGGCGCTGGCACGCTGCCGAATTTATGGGTCATGACCTTGACCAACAACATGTCGGTGGATCAGCAAAAGTTTTACGCGAAACTGCCACCGTTCCCCTATGAAACTTCCACATTGGAGTACGTGGACTTCGCGCAGCAGATTGATCCACAGTTGAATGTAAACCTCTTATGGTTCCGCGACGTGTCGGGCCAACTTGTTAATGCGTGGGCCAATCCGCGTAACCCTATGCGGGTAATGACCTCCCGCGTGCTCGTACCTTCAAGCCCGCTGTGTGAAGAATGTTCTTTGTGAATGCAGGGCTAGTGGTCAAAAGGATGTTCGGTCGTGGCGTTGTTGCGGCATTGGTCCTGACGCTACTGGTCCTGTCACTCATGGGCCTGTCAATACCGGGTCTGCCGGCAAGCGAGACGTCTGTTGCTGCGCCAAAAAAGAAGATGAAAATTTCTTCGATTCCAGCGGGCGGTAACGCCACCAGCGGGGTTTTTACTACCTATGCCCCTGGCAACAGGGGAACTTCAAGGACCAAAATCGAACTCCCGGAAGCCTCTGGCACAGCGTTATTGGGTGACTGGAACGGCGACGGAGTGTCTACACCCGGGCGTTATTCCGACGGGGCCTTTTGGATCACAGACAGTGCCGTTGACTCACCACGGTGGGAAGAGATGATCACCCTGGGTGGAGCTGCGGGAGACATCCCAATCACGGGCGATGTTGACGGTGACGGCCGGGACGATTTAGGAATTTTCAATTCGGGATCCTGGCAGTGGGTTCTGCGCGGTGGCGGAACGAAATCCGCGGTTTTCGGTCAGGCAGGTGACATTCCGGTGGTGGGTGACTGGGACGGCAAGAATGCCGACAACCTTGGCGTCTACCGGGCTGGCCTGTGGCAGTTGCGTTTCCCGGGCACCAAGAAACCAAAATTTGTGGGAAAGAAAGTTGTTTTTACACCCGAACCTGCGGGTGACTTCTCGGTAGCTTCGATAACTCTGGGATTGCCCACAGACGTACCCGTTGCGGGTGACTGGAACGCAACGGGGCGCGCGACCCCGGGGTTGGTGCGGGGAGCTCGCTGGTTTTTTGTCAAGAACCTTAAGAAACCAAAGAAAACCACCTACCGAGATATTTCACTTACCAACGGCGCGATACCTTTGGTGGGCACCCGTGTCGGTGGGATCACCGCCTGCCCGACCCAAACAGTTTCCGCAACCAATGCGGGTAATGCGCTCCGAAAAACGGTTCGCAAACCGGTGATTCCTAGTGGAACACGTTCGATTGAAGGCAACCGCGAAATCGCGCTGAGTTTGGAGGACGGTGTTGCATTTGCAATTCGTAATGACACCCGAGACCGGCTTACCAGCAGACTCAACACGACCTACTACGACCCAATCAGCACGAATAAAACAATGGAAGAGTCGATTCGCCGGTCGGCCAATACTGCGCTGAGTTCGGCAACTCTCGTGAGCACGACGAAACTGAAGAATTTTGACGGGATTAAAAGAGCAAAGGTTGTTGACTACTCCCTATGGTTGATTCGTTCGATCGCGTGCCAGCACGTGTCAAATACTCCCGGTGGTTGGGGCGAAACCTGGCAGAGCGCCTTGTGGTCCACTACGACGGCTCAAGCAGCATGGCTCCTGTGGGGCGACCTGAATTCTGATGAAAAAGCAATAGTTGCCAACATGGTTCAGGCCGAAGCAAATGCGGTAGCTAAGCGTGGTCCTCGCTATTTCCGTGATCGGGCCGGGGTTGAGCTGACGCCTGGGAATTCACAGTCAGACGAAGTCTCGTGGGATCTTCTGGCTCCAGCCATGGCTCAAGCAATGTTTACCACGAATCCGGATCTCAAGGAATGGAAAAAAAGTGCCATTGCGTTGGCGATTGCGGCGTTTAGTCGCCCGGGGGATCTGACAAAAACCCAGTCTGTCAACGGAATAAATATCGCGCTTCGGTTGCCAGGAACTAATGCCAATGAAGACGGCACCGTCACCAACCACGGGAT
>DKME01000097.1:2299-9526 GCA_002469525.1 Actinobacteria bacterium UBA7422 | reverse complement strand
CCTGAAGCCTTCTTTTATAACGCCGACATTGTCTACCGCGGTCTGAGTGTTGTTCAATTCGAAAGCCCGCCGTACGCCGCTCCCGGTGGAACCGTGTACCAGCCCCTAGGTCAGATTTATTACCCCATGGGGATCAGTTGGGGGGTTCGCCGGCCAGCCACATTTGTCGGAGTGGATGGTTTTGCCAACGTGTACTCCGCGCCGGACACGAACGCCGGTGAGTTCCTAGCCGCTCACGCCCGTGACACCCGCGCCATGCAACTGCGCTGGAAGGACGGGCGGATCTACGCCGATGGCAACACCGAAGACTCCTACAAACTTGGCAAAGAGGAGTACGCAATGCAGCAACTCGCACTGGCCTGGTGGGCCGGCTCCTGGAAGTTTGGTCCCAAGATGCAGGTCGACTACTCGCCTTACCCGAATGTTCGCTTAGATCGGGGCTACTAACCGCGCTGTTTAAGTCGATTAAATGAAAGTCGCGTTAACGCCAGCATGCTGAGGTAAATCTGGTTCTTGGGGATTTTGGACTGCCCGGAGAACCGGTCGAGGAAGTCGATCGGGACTTCGGTCATGATCACCCCTGCGCGGTGCATGACTTCAAGGCACTCAATAAAGAATGCGTAACCCGATGCGGAGAAGTCGTGGGCGAGAACAGCACGCAGGGCGATTGGATCGAAGGCGCGAAATGACGTTGTGTACTCGCTGATCCCCATGGGCAGTAAAACTCGCGCAGTGATGTTTGCCCCGTGACTAAGAACCCGTCGGGGGAGTGCTGCTTGGTGGGAGCCGCCACGGGTTCGGGTGCCAATACAAAAATTCGCAGTGGACAAGCCGTCGGTGAGAGCGCCCAACACTGCTGGGATTTGAGCGGGTTGGTGGGATCCGTCAGCATCCATGGTGACCAGCGCGTCGTAGCCGTTGTCGAGGGCGTACTGCATTGCGTAAATGTGGGCGCTACTTAACCCCTGTTTGCCCGCGCGGGAATGTAGGCGAACCTGCGGATAGGTGCGTGCTGATTCGGTGATCACATTTGCGGTGTGGTCGGGCGAAGAGTCATCGATAATTAAAATATCGGCGCTGGGAATTGCTTGTGCAACGCCCTCAATCCATGGACCGATATTGGCCGCTTCGTTGTAGGTCGCGGTGAAAACAAGAACCTTGTGCACTACTTCGACTCTCGCAAGCTGGCTATGAATTGCTGGCATGTGTCAAAGTTAGGAAGTAGCCCGGACTCGCGAGCCTGTGAAAATGTTGGTGCTGCAGCATCTTTTGCCGAGAGGACAGGTGAAGCGGCCGCGGGCCACGGCAACGCCAGGTCAGGGTCAAGCGGGTGGATTCCGTGCTCGCGCTGTGGTGAGTAGCCCTCCGAGCACAGGTAGCCCACGGTTGCCGAGTCACTTAAAGCACAAAAAGCGTGACCGAAACCTTCGGGAATGTAGAGCCCGGTGCGTGATTCGGCTGAAAGTTCCACGGCGTCGTAATCACCGAATGTGGGTGAGCCCACGCGAATGTCGACGACAATGTCCAGAATTGAACCGGCGAAACATTGCACGTATTTGGCCTGCCCCGGGGGGACATCGGCAAAATGCACGCCGCGGATTGTTCCCCCTTTGGAAACCGAGATGTTCATTTGGGCAAGATCGAAAGTGTGTCCTACTGCGTCAGCGAACGTGTTGGCCTTGAAAGACTCGAGAAAAACCCCGCGGTCGTCGGGGCGGAGAACTGGATCAAACTGGTACACACCGTCGAATCTAAGGGGAGACACCTGCACGGCTCAGAGGCTATCAGTGGCACGATTGATACCAAATGAGCCAAACACCAATGCGCGGTGACTTCCTTCGCATCGCATTTATGGGAACCCGCGGAGCGCCCGCGCTGTATGGCGGATTTGAGACGGCGGTCGAGGAAATCGGTGCGCGGCTGGTGCAGCGAGGTCATGAGATAACCGTGTATTGCCGCAACCCTGGGCAAAAGTTGACCGAGTATCGCGGCATGCAGCTTGTGAACCTCCCTGCGATACATCAACGCATGGCCGAGACCCTGAGTCACACCGGCCTGAGTGCGGCGCACGCGGTTATCAAGGCGCGACCGGACGCGTGTTTCCTCATGAACGCCGGCAACGCCCCGTTCCTCTCACTTCTCAACACAGCGAAAATCCCCACTGCAATTCACCTTGACGGTTTGGAATCAAAGCGGGAAAAGTGGCGTGGGGCTGGCGCGAAGTACTACCGCTGGGCGGAGAAGTCCGCGGTGAAGAACGGTAAATATTTAATTTCCGATGCCCAAGCAATCGCAGACTACGTCCGGTTGACGTACGGGCGGGAAAGTGAAGTGATCGCCTACGGCGCGGAAGTGTTACCCGAACATGAACGCCGGAACGACTTTCACTTGATTGTTGCGCGCCTTGAGCCGGAGAATCACGTTCTGGAAGCTATTCACGGTTACGTGCAGAGTGGCACAAGTGTGCCACTGAAAATCGTGGGCAGTGCACCGTATTCGGATTGGTATATCGAAAAACTCAAGGAAGTGGCCAATAGCGATGTGGAATTCCTCGGTGGCGTGTACGACCAAGTGAAACTTAATGACCTGTATGCAAACGCTTTGACCTACACGCACGGTCACTCGGTCGGCGGTACCAACCCGAGTTTGTTGCGGGCAATGGGTGCTGGTGCGCCGACACTGGCATTCGACTGCGAATTCAATCGCGAGGTCACCGCGAACCTGGCCCACTACTGGAGGGATGCTGACCAGTACGCCGAGTTGTTGACCAATCTAGAAAGTCAGGATCTGAGCGCAATGGGTTCGGCACTGCGTGAACGGGTTGCCACCGTCTACCAGTGGGATCTGGTCACCGACAAGTACGAGGAACTCGCCCAGCGAATGGTGAAAAAATGAGCACTACCAACGCACAAGGCCTCGTAAGCGCCGGGGTGATTGTCACCCACAACTCCGAAAGGTTCCTTCCTGCACTTCTGGCAAGTATCGCGAATCAAACCCGCGCACTTGATCAGTTGATCGTGATTGACGACAGGTCAACGGACGCAACAACCTCGATCTTGAGTGAACACGGAATCATGCCCACGCGTGCTAGTTCGGCGGCAACAGACCTTTCAACTCGGATCGCCGAGAATTTCGCCCAGGGTGTGCGTAAGACGCCGGCTGGGGCGGTCGTGATCCTGGGAGACCACGACGACGTTTGGCGACCGGGCCGAGTTGCTCACCAGATGCATGCATTTGAGCAAGCACCGCTGCTCGCCATGTTGGCAAGTGATGGTGAGGTAAATGAACAGGAAACCTTGCGAACAACTTTCCCGATCCCCGCGGACTGGTCTGACATGTCTAAAGCCAAGCAGTTCACCTATGCGCTGCGTCACTCGATTGCAACCGGAGGGGCAAGTGCGATCCGTCCGGTCAACTTGACCGATATTGAGGTACCGCGAGGGTGGTTACATGACCGGTGGTGGTCACTTGCGGCAACCGCTCAGGGCCGCATGGCACTGGACACTGAAATCGTGATCGACTACCGGATCACCCCCGAGCAGCAGGTCGGTTTGGACTCCGCGAATCAAAACGCCGGCCGGCTGGCATGGTTGTCAGGACACGCACGTAATGCTGGTGTGAGCGCCGCGAGGGGTTCGGAAATTATGAAACTTGTGATCCGCGCACGCCGCTAGAAAACTTTGAGCTCAGGAATTTCCACCAATGCCGGCCAAATGTTTCACCGCGGGTAACCCCGCCGACTGACATTGCGATCCGAATCGGCCAACGCGCCGCCTGATACACCAACGGGGTGGAGCTAATGATCTGCGCAACCTCCCCGTCGGTGGGTAGTTCCCAGCCGCTGGCCTGTTCGCTTTTCACGATCACGGCGTACAGGTCAAATACTCGCGGGTTCTCCCAGACCAAATAGTCAATGCCGGAAATCGCGTCAACGACCGCGCGGAAATCACCGGCAGACACATTTTCGTAGTGATCCCAGCCAAGGCTTTGGGTTCCTGGACTTTCATCGGGATTCGTTCGCGTTGTTCCGTGCTCGGGCCGCCCCGTCCCCGCGCAGGTGATTATCACGATCCCGCCGGGCTTGAGCACCTCGACCATGTTGCGAACACTCAGGCGCCAATCGGTGTCGTGTTCGAGTGCTTCACCTGAGACAACAACGTCAAAGCCAGAAAGTTGACCCACCAGGTCGTGCGAGGAAAGCACCATGTCCACCCCAGGACCAGCGCTGAGGTCAATGCCCACGTATTCACCAGCCTGGGAGAAGAAACTGCGAAACGTCCCGTAGACGTCGTAGCTACCCACTTCGAGAATTTTCGCGCCACGAACCTTCTCGGCATTAGTCCGGGCAACAAGTTCAATGAATGCGGTTTGCTCCGGGTGGCTCATAGTTNNAAGATCCTAACCGCGCCCACCCTCCCCGATAGGCTGACGCCGTGCATTTAGACGCCGCTTGTTTACTGGACGTTACCGACTTCGTCGAGTTTCTCACGCGTGAAGAGTCCGTCTCAGGTGTTCAGCGGGTAGTCGCCGAACTCACTCCGCGACTTTCCCAATCTCACCCGGTTGTCCTTGACCGTGGCCGCGGAGTGTTTGTGGCACTGAACCCGCCCGAGGTCGCACTGCTGAGCCAACAGGGATTCGACCGCGCCAGCACAGCAACCCAGGCGCAACAGATCTTGGAGCGCGCCCGGAGGGCCACCCCGCAGGTAATCAATACCGAAACCGTGCTGGTATTCCTTGGGGCGCTTTGGATTTCCGATGCCCTGATGTTGGCCGCACGCAACGCGCACGCACATGGGGCTCGGCTGGTGGTCTACCTCTATGACCTCACCCCGGTACTTGATGCGAATCACACGGCCGCGGTGAACCGGCTCTTCGAGCGTTATCTCAGCATTGCCGGACAACTCGCAACGCGCGTTCCCGCAATTTCGCAATCAAGTCGCAACGACTTTACGCAATACTGCGAGCAATTCAACTGGGAAGTGCCACCAGGACAAGTGACCAAACTGCCTCCGGGGGTGACCCCTCAAGGTGAACCGAGCGCGGAGTCACCGTGGCCCCGGCCCTACGCATTATTTGTTGGCACAATTGAAGGACGCAAGAATCACCTGCTTGCATTAAACGCTTGGCGTGAACTAGCGCAAGACCCCAACTACTCCGAATCACTGCCCGACTTGGTCTGTATTGGGCGCCTTGGTTGGAATGCAAATGAGTTCCTGACCGAGTACGTGACGAGTAGCGGGCTGCACGGAAAAGTCAGTGTGTTGGACAGTGGTCTGAGCGATGCTGAACTGGGGCGTTTCTATGAACATGCGGAGTTCACCGTGTATCCCAGTAAGTATGAAGGCTGGGGGCTTCCCGTTTCCGAGTCAATTGCTTTTGCCAAGTTGGCTGTTGTTGCGAACAACTCGTCTCTACCAGAAGCCGGCGACGACCTCGCTGTCTACTTTGAGTCAGAGAAGCTTGAATCTTTCATAACTGCCCTGAAGGAGCACGCACTCAACCTCAATGCCCGCACGCGCTGGGAGACCACAATCACAAGCAGAGCACATGAAAATGTCACCTGGGAGCAGGTGGCAGCAATAATCGAATCTGAGATCACCCAAGCAAATGCGGCCGAACCAAGGAGTGTTATGCCACCAGAAGTCGAACTTGGACACGAATACGCACTGGGCAATCAATTAATCCCCCCAAATTCAGCGCTCACGGAACACAGAGAGCACGCCGACCAGTTTCTCGACCACTTCACCCGCGAGGGATTGTCCCCGCTACTCCACCAACAACCCCACGCCCAAGACATGCACGTTGTCGACTCAGCACTGGTGGGTGAGTTTGGCTCCCCGCAAACCTGGGGTTATGAACTGCGACCGGGCAAGGTGGTGACACTGCGAATCACCAGGCCAACAAACGCCGCGATTACCGCGCATTTTGCAACTCGATCCATGCCGGGTGTTGCCAGTGTTAGTGCGGCCGGCCCGGGCGGACCCGTGCACGAGGAGCTGTATTTAGGGTCGGTCCTTTCACTCCCACTGGGTGCGGGCAAAGCCGGCGAACAAGCGGCCGTCACATTCCACGTCACCGATGCAACGGACTCTGTTGAAGGTTTTGTTGGGTTGAGGTCCTTATTAATTCTTGAATCAAATGACACCACAGCCGAAGTAATAATTCACAAAGCGGCCGCCCAGGCGCTGCGGGCCGAGCTTGATTTCATGACCAACACCCGAAGCTGGAAGGTCACCGAGCCATTGCGTAAATGGAAAGGCCGCGGCTCTAGTTGAGCGATTCGCACACGTGAATCCAACCTTTCCTTATTCACGGCGTTATTCAGGGCGTTAAAAAGGGCGCGATCCGCAGTGACTGCGAGCCGCGCCCTTTACAGGTTGCATTAACAACGATTAACCAGCTTGGGATTAACCAGCCTGGGATTTAGCGCTTCTTCTTCGGCGCCTTCGTCACTCCCACCACGTAGGTATTCGTGTCCGTCGTGTACGACGAGGTTCCCGGTGAAGTCGCGGTGATTACGCACTGTCCAGCGGAAAGCGCGATGATGGTGTTACCGGCAAGAACGCAAGGACCTGCTTCGCTGACAATCACGGGCGCACCGCTCGTGGTCTGGAAGGAGAGGGTCTTGCTTTGACCAGCAACCATTGTGATTGCGGTGCCACCGGTCACCGCTCCCATTCCGCTGACGGTCATGGTGACCGTGTCCTGGGGGAGTGGTGGCAGCACGTTCACCGACTGCTCGGAGGTTCCACTCGAATTTCGAACCGTAGAGGAGTAGTTCACGCGTAGGTACTGCACACCGACAACGTTGGGTGTCCACAACCAGTTCGATACGCCGTTGACAGTGGGGATTGACGGTGAAATTCCACCCAGGTTACTAATAAACGCTGCCGAACCCTCGGGCATGTTGTAACCCAAAACAGCACTGAGTAAAACCGGTTGCCCGACGTGGATACTCTGGCTGATTCGCATTGCAACAGGAACAACATCGGTTGACAGCGTGACAATCGCCTGAGGTGAAGCCGAACCCGTCGTGTCACCGTTAGAAGGCGTGTAGGTGGCGGTCAAACCAAGGTTGCCAGAACCGCTGGGGACCCATGCAAGGGAAACACTCGAAGTAGTTGTTCCCGCATTAGGAACCAATGCCCCCGTTGCGATCACGTTCTGGTTTTGATTGGTGACCACAACGGTTCCCTGGGGGGATACCGTGCCACTCGCCGCGGA
>DKME01000097.1:0-2250 GCA_002469525.1 Actinobacteria bacterium UBA7422 | reverse complement strand
GTTGATATTCGTGCTGCCGATACTCACGGCGGATCCCAGCCCAGAAATCGTCCAGACTCCGGCCGAGGAAGGGTTCCAGGTCAACGACCCGTACCCATTTGCCGCGATCGTGGTGGACAGAGTTCCTGAAATCGAGCCGTTCTGGAAACCGATCAGCACGCTTTGCCCTTTAAACGCCGGCGCTGAGATCACTACGTCTTGAGCGATCCCGGCAACCCCGTTGGGAGTTGCAATATAGGTGTTCTGCTTAGCCGCTGTGGCCGAACTAGCGGTAACCGCAGCCCCACCTAGGCCAAGACCCAGTGCCAAAGCACCGGTGAGGACAATCCGAGCGGCCCGATTAGGCCGAATACCAAATGAAAACATGTTTTACCTCCAACTCGTGGTTCTTAGAGGTTACCTCCTTTGGGTCGCTACCATGGTCACGGCGCCACAATTAACCCCAAANNAACCACCAGTTGGTCCCCCCACCGCCAGCGAAAGGATCCCGCCCCGCGTGCTTGCCACCATTTACCAGCAGCGCGCCCTCGTGCGGGCATTTGCCTCACGGGATATCTCAACCCGCTACCGCACGAGCTCCCTGGGCTGGGCCTGGTCACTGGTCCAACCGCTGGTGGCCCTGTTGGTCTACGCGGCCGTATTCAGCCTGGTGTTCAAAATCCAAGCCCCACCCTTGGGAGCCGACCCCGATCGCACCAGCTTCGCCGCGTTCCTGTTCACCGGCATGGTCACGTGGAACCTGTTCTCCGGGCTCCTGCTGCAGTCCATGGGCAGCCTGAAATCCAACGGTGAACTCCTGCGCAAGGTTCACTTCCCGGCGTGGACCCCGGTTCTTGGGACATCGATAGTTCAACTTATTCAGGTCGCGCTGGAAGTCCTCGTATTAATAGGTATGTTCGCCTTCCAACGCAATATCGGAATCAGTTGGCTGGTGGCAATCCCAATCTTGATCGCAACCGCGCTGTTCGCCCAAGGAGTCGGATTCATTCTTTCGATTGCCAACGCGCGATTCGGCGACGTCCAATACATGGTCACCGTGTCCCTGGGAGCCCTGTACTTCCTGACACCGGTGCTCTACCCCATGTCACTGGTTGAAGACACCGCAAGTTGGCTCGCCTGGATTGTCAAACTCAACCCCATGACCTGGTTCGTCACCGCGATGCATGACGTGATGTATTCCCTGCAATACCCCGAGTGGTGGGTCGTCCCCGCGCTACTCGTATTCGGCGCTGCAACATTTGCTGCCGGATTCAAAATCTTTGAACGCTGGAGTGAAGACATTGGGGAGATCCTGTGACGCAGCTAGCAATTCACGCCGACGACATTAGTAAACGCTTCGTGCGCTTCACCGATCAACGCAACACACTCAAGGAACGACTCGTTCGAGGACGCGCGAAAAAAAGCGAGGATTTCTGGGCGCTCAAGAACGTTTCCATTGAAATCCCTCAAGGCAGTGTCTACGGGTTGATCGGTCACAACGGCTCGGGCAAATCCACCATGCTGAAAATCATGTCGGGCATTTACCGACCAACCAGCGGCACAATCACCACCCACGGTCGCCTTGCCGCACTCATTGAACTCGGTGCTGGTTTCCACCCTGACATGACCGGGCGGGAAAACATCAAACTCAACGGTTCAATTTTGGGTTTGACTAAAAAAGAAATTACCGATGCCACCGACGAAATAATCGACTTCAGCGGCCTGAAAGATTTTATAGACGACCCGGTAAAGCACTACTCCTCGGGAATGTATGTCCGCTTGGGTTTCGCTGTCGCGGTCCACATGAACCCCGAAATATTGTTGGTGGACGAGGTGCTCGCGGTAGGTGACGAGGAGTTCCAGCGCAAGTGTTTTGATCACCTGTCCAAGCTGCGCAAGGCCGGCAAAACAATTATTGTGGTCAGCCATGGGCTGGGCCAACTCGAAGGTTTATGTGACGAAGTCACCTGGCTCGACCACGGTGAAGTACAAAAAACCGGCCCAACCACCGAGATTATTAATGCCTACCTCGAGCGGGTCAACACCGAGGAAAGTGCGCGCAGCCGTCAGGTTGCCGCTACCAGAACAGCGTCCGAGGAACAAGACAAGAACGAGCTAGTCCTCACCCAAGCCCAGATTCTCAGCCCCGAGGGTGAACCGCTCAACCACACCGAAACCGGTAAAACATTTACTATTACGGTGAATTTCACCACCAATCAGGAACTCCTTGGACCGAACCTGCGTATAGCTTTCCAACACGAAACCGGGCCA
>DKME01000179.1:16687-20488 GCA_002469525.1 Actinobacteria bacterium UBA7422 | reverse complement strand
AGAAGCCGCCGGTGCGCAGGCGGTACTTGCCATCCCGCGGCCTTGACCACTCGGGTCTCTTCCCCACTGGTCAGCCACTAACCCCGGAGCCAATGAACCTTCGCCATACGCTCGAATCGCAGGCAGCCTGTCGCCGAAAGCCTCGATTTGTCCCTGCTCACCGGGGACCTTGATCCGTGAACTTGCCGACTCTTTGCCCGGGAGTGTTTCGATTCCGGCGGAGCCTTCACCCACATCTTGTCCGGGTTGACCGGGCACAACTGCTGCAGTCACTCGAACGCCTAGGTCGCCGCCGGTGCCAGGCTCAGGGCATAGCAACACGGCCGATCCAATTGGTTCAACCGTGAGCGCCTCTTCGGAGGCCTTTGGTGCGGCGACTTGTACGAACCCGGAAACTCCGACCACTAGCGCAGCGGCAAGGAGAACAATCACGGGTGCGAAAAAACGCGAATGTGTAAGTGTGCGATTAGTTTGCGTATCGCTCTGCGTGTCAGTCATCGCGCCCACTCCCTTCATGCATATGCGAAATATCCGGTGAAATATCGAGGTCTGGGTCCACCTCGACGGGCTTGCGCGCCGGAAGTGCAATCACGATTAATGCGAGCACGATCAATAACTGTCCGACTAGCCAGAATCCCCTCGAGGAGTCATCGAAAGAAACGCTGACATTGGGGCTTCCTGCCGGAATTTCAAATGTTGCGGACCAATCCAGTAAACCTTCAGTTGTCACAGACTCCAAATCACCAGCTTGCCAACGCGAGTCCGAGCTAGCACCGACGTAGAGCACCCGCGTGCCCGCACCTTCTGGCAATGTCTGTTCGATGTACGGGTCGGTGCCCAAATTTTCCGGCGAGGCAACCCCGATTGGCGACTGTGTGCTTCCATCAGAGATTCGAGCACGTGAAGTCACACCGGACACCCGCCACAGCACTTCACCTTCTGAGTTGGAGAGTCTGCGCAAGCCCGGTTCGGCGTCAAGGATGGGGACAATGTCTTTCGAGGATCCGGGTGCGAGCAGTACGTAGCGAACCCCGTATCCCCCCAGCGCTTCAACTTCATTGCCACCTCGGCCCGATGCCATGGCAGCAACGAACGGGTCAATTGCCCGCCACGTCTGCGCATCAGGGGGTGTATCGGCATCGCCGAGTCGGAGCCCATCACCGTTAATCAGTGTGTACTCAACACTGCCGGCGCGCAATTGCG
Source organism: Actinobacteria bacterium UBA7422 (assembly GCA_002469525.1). Classification (GTDB taxonomy): domain Bacteria; phylum Actinomycetota; class Actinomycetes; order S36-B12; family S36-B12; genus UBA4592. The sequence continues at coordinate 19,285 of DKME01000179.1, read as the reverse complement.
TCAACATCAGAGTGCGCGGGGCTTGCGGCCCGAATGCATCGGCTGCGACAAAGGCAGGGACCGAAGACGGTGATGTGCGGCCAAGCACGCTGGTGTTCGCAGGGACGGTCCAGATCAACGAAAGAATAGGGGCGACCAGAGCAGCAAGAACCGCAATAACGGCAACCGGCTGCCCAACGGCAAAACTTTGTCCGATGAACCGGGTGCGCAATCCTTGGGCGCCCAGAGCAGCAGCCGCAATCAGCATTAGGCCAATGAATAACGTCGCAGGACCGGGCCAGGTCCGCATTTGTGTTGTTGCGCCGACGGGGGTAAATAGGAAAACCACCTGAATAAATGCAAAGACGATTGCGACCCACGCGCCAATGAACAGCACAAGCACTACCGAACGTCGGTCCGTGCGCAGGAGTGACAGAACCGCCGCAATCACGATTCCAACGGTGATAATGATGGGTGAGCTTCCGGGACCGCCAGGGTGCAGGAGTAGCACGTCAAGCATGGAAATTTCAGGGTCGGTGAGCGCTGCCGAATTCATGCCGGGTTCAAAGAAAAACTCAACGGGTTTTAGAAACAGTGTGAAGCTCCACGGCACAAGTGCCGCGATGGATGCCGTAAACGCAATTGCTGTCTTGACCAAGGCCTCTTTGGTTCGACGCACGGTGACCAAGGTGAGGGTCGCGCAGACCAACAGAATCAACCACAGTGCCGGTGCAAAAGCTAGGAGAAGTGCAAAGAGAAGGGCCGTTCCCGCAGCTCTTCTTTTTGTGGAACCCGGCGTAAACATCCGGACCCCAGAGCGCAAGGCGAATGGCAAAATAAATGCGGCAAAACTTGTTCCCAACCGTCCCTGTGCGAGTGCACCACTCATTGCGGGGAGAAGCGCGTAGGTCGCGGCGCCCCAGAAACGGATACCTTTGCTTGGAATCAAATCACGGGATGCAAAGTAGGCCGCCCAACCAGCGAGGGGAATCGCGAGCAAAAGAACGAGCGTCACACTGGCCGTTGCCTTACCGAACATGAGGGTTGACAGGATTGCGAGAACCGCAATATACGGCGGCGAATCGGTGACCGATCCGGGCCCGACATTGTGCCAACCTTCAATGTAGAAACTCCAAAGATCCGAGGCACCCCACGGGCTCGGGAGCAGCGCACCGCCTTGAATGACTCCTTCTCCCAGCCATAGCGAACGGGTCGTGAGAATGGCCACGAGGGTGAGAAGCGCGACAATCAACACGCTTGGCTTACGCACGAGTCGTTTGACAAGACCGGCTGAGGACTCTTCGAGGTAGGACGCGTCTTCGTCGACCGGACCGGAATCCAATGCACTCAAAGTGTTTGTGGTTGCCCCACTGGTTGTAGCTAGACCAGCGGCAGCCTCTCCCAGTGCCCTTACCTGTTCCCACGTGCTCGGACGCAGGTGTGAAACGACTGACGCCGGTTCAATGGAAGTTTTAGCAACAAGTGCGCGCGATCGCCTCAGTCTGGAGGGGTGTCGAATCACAGAGAAGACCGCACCAAATTCAGCTCCGGCCGCGCTGACGTCTTTACCGAGTAGGTACACAAGTGCACGAATCGCACTTCCCAAGAACAGTCGGATTGCAAGCAACGCCCCGGCCACTCCTGATGCATGGGCTAGTAGAACGTGAACGGCTGCTTCACGGTCGGCTCGAAGGAGTCGCGAATTAGTTTGCTTTGCTTGCTCCTGCGCTCTGCGGCCGTGGGCCGAAGCCTCGCGGTGGTGCAGCCGTGCTTGGGTGGCCACGAATACTCGCTCCCCCATGCGGTGGGCCCGCCAGCAGAAATCTAAATCGTCCCGGAAGAGTGGGAGCTCGGGGTCAAATCCGCCGAGAGCATCGAAAATATCCCGCCTTACCAACATCCCAGCGGAACTCACCGCCAATACTTCGCGATCCCCGTCATGTTGTCCTTGATCGTGTTCACCGCGTTCCAGCCCAGTTACCAGACGTCCATCCGAAGTGATGCCCACGCCCACCTCGAGCAGCAACCGCCGGTCGTGCCAACCCAAAATCTTGGGCCCAAATACCCCCACATTGGGAGAACGGTCAGCAGCCACAAGCATCTGTTCCAAGGCGCCAGAATCTGGTGCACCGTCGTCGTGCAGCAACCAGACCCATTCGATCGTGTCAGTTGGGCGGGAATCTGCTGCGAAGTCGGGGCGTGGAACGAGTTCCAGGCCGGCATTAACGCTCGCACCGAAACCCGGATTGTCCGTGAGGGTGACCACTCGGTCCTGGCCAAGGCTTTGGGTGAGAATTTCCCCTGAAGTGTCCGTGGATCCCGCGTCGACGCCGACAATAACTTCAGGGGGTCGAGTCGTACGCGCTAATTGAGTCAAGACTGCTGGCAGCCAAATTGCCCCATTGTGGCTCACGAGGATGGTCGTGACAAAGTGGTTGCGGGCGATTACATCCTCACCCTGGAATTCTTCGTCAAATTCGTAACTGACGTCTTGGTCAAACCATTGGGCGTCCTGCGTCGGAGCGGTTTCCGGCTCGGTCAGGATTTCACTCACTCGGACACTCTATGACGAGACCTATGGATCGATGCGGCCCCGCGCTTGGGTCCGGGGTTCGGTTC
>DKME01000179.1:13601-16676 GCA_002469525.1 Actinobacteria bacterium UBA7422 | reverse complement strand
GGTTCAGGTTCGGTTCAGGTTCGGGAAACGCCTAGGAGACAGCGCGTTTTTTGAGACGGCGGCGTTCACGTTCCGAAAGGCCGCCCCAAATTCCAAATCGTTCGTCGGATTCGAGCGCGTACTCCAGGCAGTCAACGCGGACTTCACAGGAAAGACATACTTTCTTGGCTTCGCGGGTGCTTCCTCCCTTTTCGGGGAAAAAAGCTTCGGGGTCAGTTTGCGCGCAGAGTGCCTGTTCCTGCCATGAGAGTTCCTCGACGTCTGCGAGGGGAACTAAGCCCAGCACCGCCCCGGGAGCTTGTGCTGTGTCAACCGGACTGCCCAACATCGTAATTTCCTCCTCGACCCAAGATTATTTCGCAACCTTTTCACTTGCTACGCTGTATTACAAGGGTGTGATTCACAAACGTCAAGCCCAAAATGGACATTTCGGGCTTTTTTTTGTGTTCTTTGTCAAAAAAATGAATATTTACGGTGTGTCGTGAATTTTTCGTCCCCTTATCGGGGGACACGACATGGTAGTCGCGAGAACGTTTCCTACATGCAAGGATGGCGCCGTGAAAATCACTTCCCTTGCCGGCGGAATTGGCGGTGCGCGTTTCTTGCGTGGACTTACCCAGTCTGAAAAAGTCACCCGCAACGTTGATGTCACGGTGATCGCAAACACCGGTGACGACATCTGGGTTCATGGAGTTCGAGTCTGCCCTGACCTGGACACGGTCATGTACACCCTCGGGGGTGGCATTAGTGCCGAGCGCGGCTGGGGCCGCGAAGGCGAAACCTTCACCGCGAAGGAGGAACTTGCGATTTACGGTGTTGAGCCGACGTGGTTCGGCCTGGGTGACAAGGATCTGGCCACCCATTTAATCCGGACAACCTCACTCAATGCGGGCTACCCGCTCAGCGAAGTAACCCAAGCCCTCTGTGATCGCTGGGAACCAGGAGTTCACCTGATTCCCATGACGGATCAACGCTGTGAAACCCACGTCGTCGTTGACCATCCAGAAACGGGTGCACGCATTGCTATGCATTTTCAAGAGTGGTGGATTCGCTACGGTGCGCAGCTCCCCGCCCACGAATTCATCCAGGTAGGGCTTGACCAAGCACAGCCCGCTCCCGGGGTGATCGACGCAATTATGAACGCGGATCTGATTTTGCTACCGCCAAGCAATCCAGTTGTATCGATCGGCACGATCTTAGCCATCCCTGGAGTTCACGACGCAATCCGAAATACGCCAGCACCCGTGATCGGCCTGTCCCCCATTATCAACAACGCTCCAGTTCGCGGCATGGCTGACGCGTGCTTGAGTGCAATCAATGTTGAAACTAGCGCGGTGTCAGTTGCTAGGCATTACGGCAGCAGATCCAGCGGTGGCATCTTGGACTACTGGCTCATTGATCACAGTGATTCGGATTCGCTTGCAGAGATTGAAGACCTGGGAATCTCGGCCCGTGCGATTCCACTTCTCATGACCGACATTGATGCTGCCGGAGCAATGGCCAATTCCGCGCTTGATTTAGTTCACGCTAATTAGATTTTGTTTACGATGAATACGAGTGCTGGCGTCACGGCGCATGGAATTCCAACGCAACATCAGTTCACATCGGGTGACGACCTTGTGTCAATTCTTCTTGGCGCAATTGCGGACACGCAAACTCTTATCAACGGCGACGTCGTTGTGATCACGAGCAAGGTAGTCGCAAAGTGTGAAGGGCGCACGGTTTATGAAGTCAGCGACCGTGAGTCAGCAATCGCAGGTGAGTCAGTGCGTGTTGTCGCAACAAAAGTTCACGCGCGCGGCACAACAACGATTGTGGAAACGAATACGGGCTTGATCCTGGCGGCTGCAGGAATTGACGCAAGCAACACCGATCCCGACACAATCGTGCTGCTTCCCGCAGACCCCGATCACAGTGCCCGCACAGTCCGCGAACAAATTCAAGCCCAAACTGGCCTCACTGTGGGGGTTGTGATCACCGACACCCTTGGTCGAGCATGGCGGCTTGGAGTTACCGACCACGCAATCGGCGCAGCTGGAATTCACGTTCTCGACGACCTCACCGGCAAGCCCGACGCTTTCAACCGCACCCTTGAAATGACAGTCGTAGCGGTAGCCGACGAAATCGCAGCGGCAAGTGAACTTGTTCGACCAAAGGACTCGCTCACTCCATTTGCATTGATCCGGGGGCTTGAGCGTTTTGTCACAGAGGAACACGGACCCGGGGCAGGAGCAATCATTCGCCCAAAGGAGGAGGACTTGTTTTCCCTTGGTACTGCTGAGTCAATAGAGCTTGGGAAGCAACAAGCGGTCTCTGACCGGCGAACAGTTCGCAACTTCACCGACGCACCCGTACCGCAGTCTGTTATTGAAACCGCTATCGAAGCTGCGGTCACCGCACCAGCGCCACACCACAGCAATCCTTGGCGGTTTCTGGTGTTACATGCCGAGGATCAACAACAACATGATCAGCGCACCTCATTACTTGACGCAATGGCAGCGACTTGGGAATTCGACCTCACGAACGAAGGCAAGTCACCTGAAGAAGTAGGAAAGCGAATTGCGCGCGGCAATATTCTGCGGAGCGCTCCGGTCATTGTTATCCCCTTCATGGACATGGCTTTAGGTGGACACACTTACCCCGAATCTGGCGGACGTAATAACAACGAACGCGACATGTTCCTCGTCGCGGGTGGCGCCGCGGTAGAGAATCTGCTGATCAGTATCAGCACCCAAGGGTACGGGTCTGCCTGGATTTCCTCAACGCTGTTTTGCCCTGACACGGTTCGTGAGAAGTTACATTTACCAACAACTTTTTTACCCCTTGGCGCGATTGCAATTGGTGTTCCGGCAGCCGCACCACGGGAAAGAACCCAACTGCGTGCCAAAGATTTCCTGCTCTAATTCCGGTGGTTAATCCTGCACAACTACTTATCGGTTGAAAACCGAATTGCTCGGTCACCCAGTTGGGCATTAACCCACACGCGAGCACCAGCGCGAAGTTCATTGCCGGCGCCCACTTGCGCGAAGTCGCCGACCACGCTGTCACTGATCACGCAGGAGTCACCGATCACCG
>DKME01000179.1:0-13465 GCA_002469525.1 Actinobacteria bacterium UBA7422 | reverse complement strand
GGTGAGGGCGCGTTACCCACAACTAAATCTACGGAGCCTCGGACAAAGTCCATGGGTTGCCCCAAGTCGAGCCAGTACCCCGGATCAACAACACCCATGACCGTTTGGCCGGCCGCCAATAGTTCCGGGAATATTTCGCGTTCCACCGAGACTGGGCGCCCCTCGGGAATCCCCTCAATGACCGACCGGGTGAACACGTAGCATCCGGCATTGATTTGGTCGGTGACAATTTCCTCGGGAGTCTGTGGTTTTTCCAGAAACTGCAACACTCGGCCTTCAGGAGAAGTCGGAACGAGACCGTATGCCCGAGGATCGGCAACCTGTGTCAAATACAACGTGACGTCCGCGGCGCTGTCCTGGTGCGTGTTGACTAACGCATCAATGTCGAGTCCGGTCAGAACATCTCCATTAAAAATTACTACCGGATCCTGCGGACCGCCTTCAAGAAAACTCGATGCGAAACGAATGGCACCTCCAGTACCAAGCGGAACCTCCTCTGTTGCAATCACGACGTCAATTCCAAGATCGGCGTCAGCGATAAAACTGGCGAACACGTCCGCCCGGTAACTCGTTGCTAGCACGATTCGCGTTATTCCTGCATCACGCGCACGCAGGATCTGGTGCACGGTGAAAGGAACGCCGGCCACAGGGAGCATCGGCTTGGGAGTGTTAATTGTCAGTGGTCGGAGTCTGGTTCCCTGGCCGCCAACTAGGAGGATCGCTTCACGCATGGGCGACACCCTTTCACAGCCCCGTACCATCGGCGCATGCGAGCGACTGCGAATAGGGACGTATGGCAACTCCTTAATGGGTACGCGGATCCCGGGCGACCGTTCGTGACAACGAATTTCGCGGCCTCGGGCAGGATCGAACTCTCGGTGACCACCTTCATTAATGGCGCTGCAAAGGCCGCGAATGCATTTCGTGACGTGATTGACGCTGATGCTGGGGCTTTGGTCCAGGTGGATTTGGGGTGGACTTGGCAGCAGGCCGTGTGGCAGTGCGGGGCTCTGATTGCCGGTAGTGAATTAGTGACCCAGGACGCCGAGATAGGAATATATGCATCAGGTCAGAGCCCCAGCGCCGATTCTGGTGAGTGGTTTGGCATCTCGATTGACGGTTGGGGTCGCCCGCAGGGTTGTGAGGGAGAAATCACGGCCGAAGTACTAGGTCAGCCCGATGGCTGGATGTACCCGGAATTTTTTGGCTCACAAGTAGAGTTGATTGCGAAGGTTCACGCGTGGGGTGAGCAACACGGAATCGCTCAAGGCGCACGGATTGGAATTGATACTCGCGCCACACCGGAGACTGTATTTATTCCATTCCTCTTGCCGGTAGTTTTCAGTGGATCAGTTGTTATGAGTGACAAACTCGACGAAAGTGTGATCGCTCAGGAACAAATCTCCCATGTTCTTGCGGTACATACGTCAGATTAAGTCACGCTCAGCGTAATGATCGGGCTGACGCCAGCGGCTTGACGGTTGTCGACCACCACGAGGCGGTAAATATAGGTCGAGCCTGCGGGAGTAGCTTTCTTGACTTTGAACTTTATTTTTCCCTTGGCCTTTGTCTTGGTCTTTCCCACCGTCCGCCATTCACCTGTTTCTGCGTCGCCACTGACGAGCACCTGGCGCCACACGGCCAAGCCTTTCTTGCCTGGACGCATTTTTGCTTTAATAACAAATGGCTTACCGTCTTTCTTGCTGATCACTGCTGGGCTAAGCAAGGCAACAGTTCGTTGTTTCACGCTGGGGACCACACCCAAAGCAAGTTCCACGCTGGTTCCCACGATTACTTTTTTCTTTGTCGTGACCACCCGGTACACCTGGGTTGTTGACGGTGGCCAAGGGTCTTTCACCTTAAGAGTGACCTTACCTTTGGCTTTAGTCTTCTTTTTCGAAATCGTCTTCCACTCTTCGCCTACACGTTGTTGCAACCACACGCGCAGACCCTTTTTAGCCGGGTTGACTTTCGCCTTGATAGTAAACGGCTTACCTGCGGGGTGGTCTGCTTGTGCATTGGTGCGCAATGCCACCGAACGCTCACTTGCCGGTGGCGCGACCTCGGGAACGACCATTTCCGGGGCTGCGGGTTGGGCCACGGGAATCCCCGCGTTACCGTCAATCCCGGTCACATAATTGGACTTCAGTCCCAGCAGGCTACGCATTTCGTTGCCAGTCCTAGTGGCCACGCTTCCGTCAGCCAATGTCGCCGTAAGCGTCTTGACCGCGCCTGATCCAAAGCGTTCGGTGACCGCAAGTTGCCATACAGCTGGAACACCAAATGCCTGTGCTGCTTCTGCTTGAGTGACAACTTTTGTCCAGGAAGCATCCGGATTGGAGGGGTCAATTGAGTACGGGTCAGCCACCGAGTTGGCATACGGGAGTCCTTCGCCACCCCAGGCATCGGCGACAGACTGCGAAGCACCGCCGTTAGACGAAGAGTAGAAAGCTTTGATTGCTTTGCCCTCTTGAAGAATTGCCAGCCCAGTCGCCGGTGAAGTCGTGGTGGCATTAACTGCCGAGATCCAGCGGTCCCCTTGTGCGCTTGATTGCTTGGACCAACCGGCGAAAGCTTGATCTGAGAAGGGACCGTAACCGTCGTCAAGGTGACAATTGCAACTCTTACGTAGCCCAGCGTCTATCTTTGACAGGGCGTAGGTGCGCGCCGCAAGAACTTGGGCTTGCATGGCGGCGTCGGGCCACGAGTTCGGAACTTCCGCGACCCCGTAGAGATACTCGTCGTGTAACCTCAACCGGTTTACTGCATTGAGTTTCACCTTGCCGCCAACTGTGATCGGGGTGACCTCAACGTATCCGTAACGAAACCGACTTCCGGTTGCGGGAAAACCGCGACCCTTGTTCGACACGTGAACCAAGGTTTCTCCCACCGGCCTCGCTGTGGCAGAGGGGCCTTGCCCGATCACAGTGGTAGCGCCCCCGGAAATCCTCACGACTTTGACTTGCCCACCGCCTCGTTGGAATTGGAACACGTCAGCGGGGCTTCCGGCAACAACGACGCCACCCACGGAGACCTCAAGTCCTCCACCACTTGCATCCAATGCTTCGCTTCGCATGTCAACGCGGGTCTTTTGGTACTCGAGGTTCACTAAAATTTCCATGTCGTCCTGGACGGGTGCGACCTGGGTTCCTTGGTAGTAATACGTCACGATCGAGGTGGCATCCATTCCGGCATTTGCCATTGCGCGCGCTCCCCACTGTGACAGTCCGACACCGTGACCGAAACCAGACCCCGTGAGCGTGAAGTTTTCTGGTGGAGCACACGGGTCAGGTGGCGAATCAGCCGTTGCCAAAACACGTGCTTGACCAACCCATGGGTAAAGGGCTTCACCATTGCCATTCGAATTCATAGTGACGGTGTACGTACCGGGAGGAACCGGTTGGCCTGCATCGTTGTTCTTGTCCCAATCGATTCCAAGCTCACCGGGCTCGCCTTGGCCGCCACTGATGCTGCGAACAACATCTCCGCACTGGGACCGAATTGAAACGTTCCATTGCAAAGGGGCATTTGTAATTGCTCTGACTCGCACGGGTTCACCCTGGCCCCAGTTGGCAGCAACGGCCGTCGGGTTGATCATGCTTGCGCCCATTTTTGCTCCTGCAGCAGCACGGATCGTTGGTAATTGTGCCTCTAAATGTTTGCCAGGACAGGAAGTTGACCCGATGTCGCCATGACCCCCAACAACTAATGCCTTAGCGGTTTGTCCGGGCTTGTACTTCGACGTTCCAGCACCTGAATCAGAAACCAGTGTTGTTTCTCCGTTGGGGTCCCTGTGGTTCATCGACAATTTCCATGCAAGCAAAGACGAAACGGAATCAACTATTGCACCCATCTCTGGGTCGTTTGGCTTGAAATTTTGAAAGTTTCCTAGCGCGGAAATAGCAAATGTTTGATCGTTGAAACCAGCGGTGTGCCCGCCGATCACTGCTTTGTCCATCCCGCCACCGCGGCCTTCATAGAGTCGACCGAATCGATCGACGATGAAGTTGTAGGCCATATCTGAGTACTTCAAACCCTTGGTGAAATAGGTGTACAGGTTTCGCATCTGCGAAGGTGCCTCTTCAGCCGTGTAGTTACTTTTGCTGGCAGTGTGATGGATAAATGCGGCTTTAATCGTGGGCGCAAACTTTGGTCCGCTACGAAGAAGTCTTTCATCTGCTCCCCACTCAGCCCGGGAAATAATGGCTGGCATCGGTGCGCTGACCGTACTGGCCGCCACTGTACTGATCGGCCCGGAGTTTCCTGCGTCAAATTCCGGTTCGGGGATATCCGCATCTGACTCAATTGTTGGTGAATCCAACAGGACCATCGAAGGGTCGCTGATTTCCACACCGTCGGGTGTGTCAATGCGGACTTCAACCCCGGTCGCTGAATTTGTTAGCAGAGGTTCGGTTCCGTACAAAATATTTTCCGCTTCCGCGCCATCGGGAAGATCCTGGGACACCTCGAGAGGAGTCCACGAACTCCAACCGAAATCTTCTTGCACCCGAACCAATACGCGAGCGCCCGCGGCGAACGGCTCCGCAGAAGTAATTCCCACCAAAGTAAACGGCTTAGTGCCCGAATTTCGTGTTGCCAGCACCGGTTCTAAGTCACTTAGTTGGTCAACTTGCTGGGCCCTCGATTCCGCGCCGGCTTGATCTTGCTCTTCGTGCCCGTGTTCGTGTTCGTGTTCGTGCCCGTGTTCGTGTTCGTGCCCGTGTTCGTTGCCACTGGCGCTGGGTACCAGTGGCAGAAAGTCAATGGAGGTTTCCAACTCGTAGTCCGCATCCAGCGAAGCCTGCAGTGCGGACTGTGATTCGGTGACGATTTCGGGGTTCACTCCGGCGAGGTCAAAACGCTGTTCAATCAAAGGCGGGGCCGCCTGCGGTGTCGCGGAAGTGCTTGTAGTTGTGGGATCTGCTAGACGTGGAGCGGTATAGATCGAAGTCATGCTCGAATTTTGGTTTTGGGAGTCCCCCATGACCGGCAATATCAGGCTTGCGGCCAATACGGCGGTGACTACCAAACCGCCGCGCATCGGGGCGTTACTCCTACTTCGATTACGCAACTTCGCACACCTTCCGCATTGCCCTTGTGCCCCCACACGTCACTTGCGTCACACAAACCCCAAGATTTATGTCTCAGTAGTGTCACACACCCCTGTCCGCTTCACCAAACTCCACCCGCCGTTGGGCTTGTCCAAATTCCTGTGCGGGGGAACCAAATGAGGGTTTGGGAGCGTCCTACCCCGTGAAAAGCGGCTTTCCGCTTACTATTGGTGGGAGTTTGCGCAGTATCTGTTGTACCAGCATCCGCTATAAACGTGAGGATTCCCTTGAGTAACGCTCGTTGGCCCAAAGTAATTGCGGCGGTCGCATCCGGTGCGATTCTGGCCGTGACCGCGGTTGGCGCAGGTGTGACATCGGTGTTAGGCCAGCTTGAAGGCAATATCACCGCTCTCGATGTCTCTGATCAAACGGGAAACGAAGTTGCTAGCACCGAATCCGTGGTGGTCGACGAAGTGACGGGTGAAACAGCACCATTTAACGTTCTGCTCATGGGCAGCGATTCACGCGCCGGCAAGGGAAACAGAGGTTACGGGAGTACCGCCGATTTCGGCACGACCGAGCGATCGGACACCACAATCCTGCTACACGTCAGTGCGGATCGAAGCCAAGCCGTTGCCGTCAGTATCCCCCGCGACACGTTGATTGACCTACCAAACTGCAAGAACGCCAGCGGAGACATGGTCAAAGGCGGCACCGGCAAGTTCAACGAGGCAATGTCCCGCGGTGGCCCCGGTTGCACCCTTAAAGCCGTTGAAAACATGACCGGAATGGCGATTGACAATTTCATGGTTGTCGACTTTGGTGGCTTCAAGGCAATCACCGAGGCAGTCGGTGGTGTTGAGATTTGTTTGAGCAAGCCGGTGAACGACCCACTCAGTGGTCTCAAACTCAGCGCCGGCAAACACACGATCTCGGGTGAAGAAGCCCTCGCGTTCGTACGCGCCCGAAAAACTCTGGGTGACGGTTCAGACACGTCTCGAATTCGGCGCCAGCAAGCATTCCTGTCCTCAATGGCCACCAAAGTGATTTCCAGCGGAACCCTACTCAACCCGGTGGCCCTGCTCGGAGTGCTCAATGCGGCAACTGAATCCCTGACCGCAGACCCCCAGTTGGCAAATATCGACAATCTTCGTGAACTGGCCGTGAGCATGAAGGACCTGCGCCCCTCCAACATTACGTTCACCACAATGCCCTGGTACCCAGCAGGAGACGGCGCCAACGTACTAATGAACAAGAAAAAGGCCAAGCCACTGCTCAAGGCGCTAAAGAATGACACACCGTGGCCACCCAAGGCGGCCAACGACCAGCCACTTCTGCGCACGGTCCCAGAAAATATTCGCGTGAAAGTAATTAACGGAACCGGTGTCAAGGGCGCTGGTAAAAGCGCGAAGAAAGCACTGCGCCAACAAGGCTTTGTCGTTGTCAACGTGAAAAATGGCGACCCCGTTGCAGCAACCTCAGTTATCTATGATCCCGAGTGGGACAACTCCGCCAAAACCTTGATCTATTCCGCTGGCGCTACGGTTGAAGAACCGGTCGCGGGAACCGGATCAACATTGCAACTGGTCATTGGGCCGGACTTCACCGGAGCTAAAGACGTCCGGATCAGCGATGCACTCAAAGACAAAACCGCCAATATCAACACCGCTGACGAAAGTTTCTGCGCCAGCTAGCCCCTCCCCCTCCCACCATGCCGACTTTCCCAGTTCCTGGGAAAGTCGGACAAAAAAGCCCCATTTCATGGCTTTTTTGTCCTAGTCGTCCAGGGTCAAAGACCCAGATTTACAGCGAATTAGTAAATGGGCGGACGTCCAGCTCGGGCGAGTTGCCAGGCCGTGCTCCACTTCATAGGAGTTCGATCACTTGGAGGGTTCGCCATACCTTCACGCAAACCATCGAGGTAGGCGCCGCGTGCTTCGGTGTTACCGGGCTTAGCCAGTTTAACCATGGTGAGCGCCGTCCAACTGCCAACGTAGAAAGGCGCGATTGCGGCGGGCAAGTTACGTCTGGCGAGCCACACTCTGTTGCGCGCCTGCATTCGGTGAAACTCACTGTGACGGGTTGGGTTGATTACGGGGTGATTGACCTCAATGTCACCGGCGTACCAAGCAACATAACCCTGGTCCCAGACTCGCCACACCAAATCAATGCCTTCATGGGCGTAGAAGAATTCTCCCGGCCAACCGCCAGCACCTTCAAAGACATTGCGACGGATCACCGTGGCGCCTTCCCAGAGGGTTGTAGCCGGCCCAGAGCGTGCATGATCCCCCGCACGTGGCCTTGGCACCCAACGGCCGGGGGCGTGCTTTCCCGTTGGGTCAATCACGCGGGGTTGAATCAGACCGATCTCAGGACGCGAGGAAAGTAGCTTGGCCATGCGTTCAAGAAAGCGCGGGTCGGGTAGTTCGGCGTCGTCGTCAAGGAAGAACAGGATCTCGCCATCCACTTCGGGGACACCGGCATTGCGGCCGGCTGGGATACCAATGTTCTCCGGGAGTGCGAGGGTTTTGACCCCTGTTGGGATGTCGGTGGGAACCCAGCCGTTCCCGACCACAACTATGTCGGTGTCCACGTTTACTTGCTTGCCAACCGAGTCGATTGCCGCGCGAAGTTCGAGTGGCCGTGAGCCCATGGTCAATACAACGACTCCGAATTGGGTCATTATTTCAACTTACTCGAGGTCATGATTGCCACGAAGTGCCCTGCGATTGTGACCACGCCAAAAATGGTCAGAGCAGAAATAACAATTCGCGTAACTGAAAGATCCCCCACGATCGCGTCACCTACGGCCGCAATAAACGCGATGATAGTGAGTTCAACAGAGTGGTAAGCGCGCTGGAAAGGGAAAAACTTAGCGAGGGAGCGCAATTTGCGAACTCCAGAAACCGTAGGAACACCAACGGATTCCTTGTCTTGGAGCCGGGGCATGTTGTTGTAAGCGCGGGACACGTGAACCATGTCGTTGAGTGCTTTATTGAACATAATGAGAAGCGCAAGCAGTGCGCCAATCAATGGCCACGGCGTGTCAAGCCACCCAGCTTCAGGGAAGCCTGCGGCTCGAAAACCCAGGGCAAGTGGAATAACACTTTCAGCAACATAGTGACCGACGCGATCAAGGAACACGCCTTTAGGTGAAGAAGTCCCCCGCCAGCGAGCGACCTCGCCATCACTGCAGTCCCAGAGCATCTGCATTTGTCCCAGCAGCAACGCAAGCGTGGCCCCGGGCAGGCCGGGGATCAACAGCGCGAAGCCGGCAAGGGCTCCAGTGAGGATCATGAGGTAGGTCACACCGTTGGCGGTTATTGAAGTGCGAAGTAGCAGCTTGGTTAAATACGGAGAAATATCTCGCAGATAGACGTCGGCGACCCAGTGTTCGGAGTTCTTGCGGTCTCGCACCGAAGGTGGCTGACAGACTTCTTTGATTCGTGCGATCGTGGGTGAAGCTTCTCGCTCGTTCACAGGATTACCCGCCTTGTTTGAACACCTAGGTACTGAACCGATGCTAGGACCACGAACCACACAAATAGCCACGCTACCCCGAGGTTCAGAACGTCGTAGAAGGCAGTGATGCCAACAAATGATGCAATCACAATGATCAGCGTGCGACCCTCACGCCCGAATCCACCCCATGTGATCCAACGAGGAGCACGTGAACCGGCGAGAGCGCGGTAAAGATTGTCGTAGTGGTGGAACGCAACGATAAAAAGGTAACCGAATGCCACGGTGATCCACTGGGGGAACCACACGAACGCGATTGTGGCCACGATCCCCATTTCGAGTAATCGGTTCAGCATGGGATTCGCCCAGTTCCACCGGGAGTCCGGTTCTTTCCGCAATATTTTTGGGAGCGAGTCGAGTATTGGTCCGTTGTCGAGCTGGGAGCCAATAAGTTCAACCCCGAACGATTCCTTATTCCACTTGCGAGTACGCACGATCCGGCCGAGCAGTGTGTAGACCCACGCAAGGGCCGTGAGCACCAGCAGGCTCTGAAGGGCAAGTAACGGCGTAAATATTGCTGCAACCACGCTGAGCACGAGCCAGCGTTCCCCAATGGGCATATGAATTACTTTTTTCACCCAGCGCAGACTTGTTCGTGAATTAACTCGAACGGAGAACGTCGCTGCACTCTCACCCCACGGGTCAACGGCACTGAGCAGAGATGCTCGTGGCAGTGCCGCTTCCCGCATTCGCTGGATCGCTGCGAAGTTGTAGTCCCCCATGTGACGGGCGGTTTGTACGATCATGAGTAGCAGCGCAACCGACCACGCGACTTGAGATTCAACCCCGGTAACAACTGCCCCCGTGGCAAGGCCCGCGTACGCGGCGTATTCCTTAACTCGATCGGTTGAAGCGTCAAGCCAAGCTCCCACAACGGAGAACCTGTGGGTTGCTCGTGCGACTTCGCCGTCCACGCAATCCAAGATCAATGACAGCTGTAATAGCAATGCACCCAGGATTAATGCCCAACGGTTGCCTTGGGCAAAACTCAACGCCGCGAGCAAGCCGACAATGAATGAAATAACCGTAATCAGGTTTGGTGAGAGATTGAGTCTTATGGCAAGGCTACTGAGTGGCTTGGAAAGTTTGCGAACCACAAACGTGGAATAAAAGCCGTCATCGACTCGGTTAGCTTGAAGTGCACGAATTCGACGCTCTGGCATCGATTCAATGGCGGTAATCGACTGGGGTGAGTGCTCGCTCGCACGAAACCAAGGGGCGTCGACTAATTCAATTGCGCGAAAACGTATTTGAGAACGAGTTAGTGCAGCAAGGATGAGTTCGGTAACTTCAGTATCACGTGATGTGACGAGTCCTTCGGCTAAGGCTTGTGCGAGTTCTTCAATTGCAGGAGTGGCGGCGGCGAAGTCCTTGGCTTCAATTCGAACCGCACCAACACTTTGGGCATTACCCGTTGTAATCCGATGAAAACCTGTTGCCACTGCTGCAATTTCATGGTGGGCAATTCGCAGATTACCGTCATGTTGCGGCCTGGTTGCAGCGCTAGTCTTGGCGAAATTGTCTTCGGTGATAGGGGTGAGCACCAATGGTGAAATCAAAAGATCAGGTGCAATGATCAATGCAGGTTCAGCCGCTGAGCGCATATGTTCCAGAAGGCGTTGCAGTGTTGCTGCTAACCCGCCTTTGGACTCAATTTGAATACTCACTCCGACTCTTTACGAAAAAGTGAGCGGAGTCCATCTTTCTTCGTCTGGCGGTAAAGCCGGCCTGCGAGCGCTCGGGAAGTGGGATCCTCTTGGGAAGCTTTAATCACAGATTCAATTGCATTGACTGCTGCGTCAATCGGAAGCAGGGGAACACTTTCAGCGCCAGGTGTCGAAGCAACCCGAGTTGTAAGCAGATCAAGGTCGCCCAAGACATTAACTCCAGAGCCACGAATCGTTGCAACGCTGGCTTGTGCTACCTGCTGCGCTGAATCCAACGCCCAATCCGGGGTGTGAAGGGCAGGTTCACTGGGATCAGGTTCGCGACCCTCGACCATGCCGAGGGCGACACCGCGTCGCACGAGGGTCACGTAGTCGGTCCACTGCATGCTTTTCTTGACCTTCTTATTTAGGCGTACCAAGACTTCGGCTTCCGCTGCGGTCATGGACCGGTTGCTGGTGAGCTCCATCCGACTTGTCAGAATCCTTGGCGGCAAGTCAAGAAATTGTGCGAAGGTCGCAAACATGTAGTCACGAGGCACGTCTTCGAGCACCATGACCGTTAGGTTTTCGGGGCCAACGGCCCCGGCCCAGCGCGTAATGACGTCACCGTGGTCGTGTCGTTTCCAAAACGTGGGCGTCATTTTTGAGCTACCCGGTGTCGCCAGGACGTCTTTTAACCAAGGTTCATAGGAAGTTGTCATTCCGTATTTCAAATACTGCTGCCAGGAAGAGGGGAGCAATTTGCCCAAATTGCGAAGGGTAATGACAACGTGAACGGGTCGCTTACCGCTATCACCGAGAGCCGTTGCAGCTTCCTTGGCCTGTTCCTCACTGGCTTCACACAGAAACTCACTACTGATTACGACGCGACCCGGCGAGTTTCTGGTGCGCTTAGCCAACTTGTCAAAATGCTCTCGGTCCATGACTCCGCCGCCGCGGTTATTCCAACCCCAGGGCCGACCCAGTAGCGCGAGCGCGGCGCGGTGTTGGGCTTGCAACTTGCCAGGGTAGCGGACGTTATGGGAATTGAGTTCTGGGCGGGAGTCGGCCAAGGCCGCTTGGATTGCCGTTGTGCCCGTTTTGTGAACACCAACATGGAGCAGGACGCCGTTGGCTGCAATGGGGGAAACCGACATAGGAGCAAGCCTATTCCCCGCGAGGCTCCCGCCTAGCCTTACGCGCGAGGGCGAGGGCTTCAGGGACCGTGGTGTCGGCAATAAGTGCTCCCTGCTCGAAGTACAGGCCACGATCGCAGAATCTGCGGTATTGCTTCGCGCCATCAGAAGAGATCAAGAAAGTCGCACCGTTTTCTCGGAGTTTGTCGACCGCACTCCAGCATTTTTGTCGGAATTCAAGTTCACCGACGACTAGCGTCTGATCGATCGCATAGACGTCTGCGTCAACAGCCATTGCGATACTCCACGCGAGACGTTGCCGGGTGCTTGAGGGTGCACCATTGAGGTGGCGATCCAAGTAGTTTCCCAAGTCAGCGAATTCGATGATCCCAGGAAGTTTTTCAGCCAGTTCACCCGGTTTCATACCGAGTAATCCACCGACTAGATACGCATTCTGGCGGACTGTGAAAGTTGGACCCATCGCGCGGGCGATTGAGATCATGGGCACCACCGAGGCAAGCCGGGTTACCGTGCCGGTGTCAGGGATCAAGGTGCCAGCAGCAAGCCGGACCAATGCCGTGCGCAAGATCGGTTTACCACTGACAATTGCAACGGAGTCACCCTTGTTCACGGTGAATGACACGTCCTCGATGACGGGGACCATTGAGCGGGAGGTTTCCCCCGCGAAGCGACGAAGCCGCTGCTTGCGTCCAGAACCTTTGCGGCGCTTGGTGCGCGGCATGGTCAGCGACACGTTGACAAAGTCAATAATGTTCATGATTGCTCACGCCTCCTTTAACAGACGTGGCTTGAGCCGGTGGAATGTGTAAATTCCCGCGATAAATAGGCCTGCGGCAACACTGAGTGAGATCACCAGCGCAGCCATCGACGTGTGTTCTTCGGGCCACCAGCCGATCCGGTAGAGGCCCAGGATTCCAACAAGTGGGTTTATCGCAGCGATTGTGTGCAAGCTTTGCGGAATATTCGAGATCGAATACAAGATAGGAGACAGGTAGAACATGGCGCGTAGAACAATTTTCACCACGCGAGCCAGATCCGGGATCACAATGCTCAGAGAAGACACCAGCAATCCGACTCCATAGAGAAGTAAGAACTGCAACAGAATTGCGATGGGAAAAAACAGAAAGTACATTCCAGGAAGGTCCTGAGTCAGTGCGACCGCGAGCACAATCACCGGGAGCGAAAAGACGAATTCAACAGAAGATGACAGCACCGTTCGCATGACCCAGATCTGTGGAGGGAGCGTGGCAAATGCAAGTTCCCCTCGCGACCTTCTAAAAATTTTGGTAGATGCGTTCACACACTTTGTGAACCACCACCATGGCAGGATCGCAACGGAAAGAAAGAGCAGGTACGGGGACAAACCAAGTGCTCGCTCACCCAGCAGCACCGAGAAAACTAACCACAGAACCAGTGACATTCCCAGTGGTTCAAGCAGTGACCAGAGGTAACCTAACCGAAATTTGGTGTACTTCTTCTGCAGATCACGGAGGACCAACATTCGGAGTACCTGGCGGTGCTCCCAGAGTGCGCGCACGGCGTTTACATTAGATGACTCCGGCTCGCGTATCGTGCACCACGTGGGAAGCACACCGAATGAGTCGCAAAAACCAGGCAAAGTGGCCGTCTTCGCTAAGCGCGCGGCACGAAGCCTAAGTAGACGATTACGCCGATTCGGTGAAGTCGAACCAGATGGCTTCGATCTAGAGAACGTCCCTTCCGCTGACATCGCTCTCTACTTCGCAGACCAGCCCGCAAAGCTCTACCAGCTCACCCAGTGGCTACCTGTTTTTGAAAACCACGCGGATTTGCGAACAATCGTTGTCGTGCGAAACCTTGAGACCTACAACGAATTGAAACGCAAGACGAAGCTTCAAGTACTCCTAGTACCCCGATACGAAATTCTCATGGCGCTATATGACCGTGCAGATTTTCATGCGGTTGTCTATGTCAACAACGGTTGGACCAACTTTCAGTCGCTCTCATTTCAGCAGGCAGTTCACATTCACGTCAATCATGGTGAGAGCGACAAGATTTGTATGGTGAGCAATCAGGCCAAGGCCTACGACAAAGTCTTCGTTGCCGGTCAAGC
>DKME01000129.1:8216-50335 GCA_002469525.1 Actinobacteria bacterium UBA7422 | reverse complement strand
ACAGCAACAGGCGATGACCCAGGCTATCTCTCGCTCATGTACAGCGCATTGCGAGAATTGAACTGCGACGTCGACCACTTGGCACTCTTCCCCATGCCCAATCACGTTCCCGAAGAAATAATTGGGAATAGTGACGTGATTTGGGTTGGAGGTGGCAGCGTTGTGAACTTGTTGGCAGTTTGGAAAGCGCACAACCTTGACTCGCTCCTACGTCAAGCGTGGCTTGACGGAACTGTTCTCGCCGGAGTCAGCGCCGGATCGATCTGCTGGCATGTTGGTGGTCCCACTGACTCCTATGGAAAGGAGTTGCAACCAGCTTTTGGTGGATTAGGGCTGCTGCCCTATGGCAACGGCGTGCACTACGACTCGGAGAAGCAGCGACGCCCCCTTGTTCATGAACTAGTTGCTAACGGTTCACTGCCAACAACTTATGCAACTGACGATCGAATTGGAATTCTGTACTCAGACACGATCCCCATTGAAGTTGTGAGCGACTTTCCAGATTCGGATCCAAACGACTCTGAAGGTGCAGCCGCCTACCGAATTGAATTAGTTGAAGGCGTTGTCGTTGAGACCCGCCTGCCGGTTGGCCGGATCAACTAGTCCATTAGTTATTCGCGTGACAGGCGAAGACCGCACAGCAATTCGAGAACTGACACTGCAACGAGTCGAACTGTTCTGCCGTCGGGCGCGTCAGCTTGCGCATCAACCTCGGTGAAGTCAACGGAGCGAACTTGATTGCTAGCGCCAATCAGGTGCGCGAAGTTTCTGAATTCGTCTGCACTGATTCCACCTGGGGCAGCGGCCGGGCAACCTGGAACAACACTCCTGTCACACACGTCAACGTCGAAGTCCACGTGCATCGGCCCACCCAGAGCACCGGCAATCGAAATTGCTTGTTCCACAATGCTTTCGGCCGTGCGATTGCGTAATTCGCTGCGCGGGATAACGGTAATTCCGTACTCCTTTGCCCGCTGAGCGTACTGGGGTGAGTTGGAGAAGTCTGCTATTCCAATTTGAACAATTCGTTTCCCGCTCAGGCCGGCCTGCACTAGCCGTTCAACAGGGGAACCATTGGAGATCCCGTCACGCAGATCGTGGTGGGCGTCAAATGTGATCAACCCTGCACGCTCGATCTCGTTGCCCCACAACCCTGTTGCAACCGAGTAGGTAATCGAGTTGTCACCACCGATCGCGATCACAAACTTGTCACTCAGCTCCGCGAGTTTCTCGTGCACTCGTGCCTCGCCTGCTGGGTGGTCGGGAGCTTTCACATTGCCCGCGTCAAAAACTTCGAGACTTAGTAATTCCTGATCGTGGGTTGCGCAATACGTCGAGTATCTATTCATTGCCTCGCGAACGGCAGGAGGAGTGGTGTCAGCGCGGGTCGCACTGATTGAAGTTTCGTGTGCAGGGATCCCGATCAGGGCAACGCGTGCATCGGAATTGCTAGTGAGCAGACTTGTCGCACGTGGCCAACTTGGATCTGTGTTCACAAAAACCCCTTCACTCTGTTGGGAGACGACCACCGAGTCTTTTCGTGAGCTCGCGAGCGGAGTCTTGCACAGCAGTGATCAATGTTGCTTGCTTAGACTCTTCAACCGTGCTGTCTCGGTACACCAGATTGATTGCGGCTATGGGTTCACCGAGGTGGTCAAATACAGCCGATGCAACAGAGGAATGCCCGCGGGTAACCATGCCCAGTTCCCGGGAGAAACCTTGCTTGCGTTCGGTGACAAGCAATGCTTTTAGTTGTTTGGGAGTTAGCGGACCCTTGCCGGTTCGATCCACGAATGCTTCCACATTGGGAAAAAGTGCGCGGATTTGTGCTGCCGACATGTAGGACAACATTGCCCGCCCAGAAGCCGTCAAAGAAGCTGGGAGCCGTACCCCTATTTCTGAAACTACGGTGATCGGTCCACCCGAACTCTCCTTGAGCAGGTAGTACGTGTCACTCCCCCGCAGGATTCCCAAGTGACCCACGAGCGGAGCTAGCCCACCGACTCTATTTAGCAGCGCAATAAGTACCGGGCGGGCACGCGCCTCTAGCGGCTCGTGCCGAACATAGGCGGAGCCCACTTCAAATGCGCTGACCCCCAAACCCCATAGTGAATTCTCTTTGGGCACCGCCGTGATTGAGGTGACAAATCCTTTTGACTGCATCGCGGCAAGTAGGTGATAGAGCGAGGACTTGGGGATTTCAAGTTCCCGAGCCATCGTTGCCGCAGGAATTGGCCCAGCGCTACGAGCGAGTAGGAGAAGCACCTCCAAGGTGCGATGTGCGGCTGGGACCTGGGACACGAGGAGAGTCTGGCATGTGAGACTTGCAATTAGCATTGGGCCACCTGAACCCTTGCAAGAGGAGCAGACTGCACACATGACAACCGAGAACCTGATCACCCCGACCTATGACCCAACCCGTGAAATTCACGCGGTGCGCGGAACTACTCGGACCGCCCCAGGCTGGGGGCAGGAAGCCGCAATGCGCATGCTGCAGAACAACCTTGACCCCGCGGTAGCCGAATACCCAGAGAAGTTGGTTGTCTACGGGGGCACCGGTAAGGCCGCTCGCGACTGGCGCAGTTACGACGCCATGATCCGCACCCTGCAAACTTTGAAAAATGACGAAACCATGTTGGTGCAGTCCGGTCGCCCCGTTGGTGTCATGCAAACCAATGAGTGGGCACCACGCGTCTTGATCGCGAACTCGAACTTGGTGGGTGACTGGGCAACTTGGCCCGAGTTCCGTCGGTTGGAACACATGGGACTCACCATGTACGGCCAAATGACAGCTGGGTCTTGGATTTACATTGGTACTCAAGGGATTTTGCAGGGGACCTATGAAACTTTTGCAGCAGTTGCGCGGAAGAAGTTCGGTGGGACGCTCGCCGGAACACTGACCCTCACCGCAGGTTGCGGTGGCATGGGCGGTGCACAACCTCTCGCGGTAACCATGAATGAGGGGGTATGCCTAGTCGTCGACATTGACGCCAGTCGCCTGCACCGCAGAGTCGTTGACCGTTACCTTGACGTGGTTGCCAAGGACATCGAAGAAGCTTTGAAACTCGTACTCGACGCCAAGAAGAACCGCAAAGCACTCTCCGTGGGTCTCGTTGGCAATGCCGCCACCCTGTTCCCCGAATTGTTGCGCCGCGGGGTACCAATCGACATTGTCACCGACCAAACCTCCGCGCACGACCCATTGAGCTATATCCCCGAAGACATTGATCTCGGCGATGCGCACGAATATGCGGAGAAGAAGCCAGACGAATTCACCGAGCGCGCCCAACTCGCAATGGCAAAGCACGTTGAAGCAATGGTTGGCTTCATGGACGATGGAGCCGAAGTATTCGACTACGGCAACTCGATCCGCGACGAAGCCCGTAAAGGCGGCTACACCCGGGCATTCGAATTCCCCGGATTCATCCCCGCCTATATTCGCCCACTCTTCTGCGAAGGCAAGGGACCCTTCCGCTGGGTTGCACTCTCAGGCGATGAAAAAGATATTTACGCAACTGACCAAGCGATCCTTGACCTTTTCCCAGAGAATGACCATCTTCGGCGCTGGATCACCATGGCCCAGGACCGCGTTGCATTCCAAGGACTTCCCGCGCGCATCTGCTGGTTGGGCTACGGCGAGCGCGACAAAGCCGGCGCAAAGTTCAACGACATGGTGGCAAGCGGTGAACTCTCCGCCCCGATCGTGATCGGTCGAGACCACCTTGACTGTGGCAGTGTGGCATCCCCTTACCGCGAAACCGAGTCAATGCTCGACGGTTCTGACGCAATCGCGGACTGGCCCCTACTCAACGCAATGGTCAACGTCGCTTCCGGCGCTTCATGGGTTTCAATCCACCACGGTGGTGGCGTGGGAATTGGTCGTTCGATCCATGCGGGTCAAGTAACCGTCGCGGACGGCACTGAACTAGCGGGTGAAAAGATCCGTCGTGTGTTGACCAACGATCCAGGCATGGGTGTAATCCGTCACGTCGATGCTGGTTACGACATTGCTTGCGACGTTGCCCACGAGCGTGATGTCCGAATCCCCATGACCGAATCAATATGAAAGAAGGTGAGTCGTTGACCGGGAGCACCCTGGTTCGCAATATTGGCGAGCTAGTCACCAATAGCGGCTCGGGGCCTTATCGCAATGCGAATTTTGCGTTCGCTTATGAAAATAGCGTAATTACGTGGGTCGGTCCAGAATCGCAGTCGCCAAAAAATTGCGAGAATATTATCGATGCAACTGGTGCGGCAATACTTCCCGGTTTTGTTGACTCGCACTCGCACCTGATTTTTGCCGGCCAGCGTTCGGCGGAGTTTGCTGCGCGTATGGCCGGTGAGTCTTACGCCGCCGGAGGGATTCGTTCAACCGTTGCCGCAACAAGAGCCGCAACTGATGCAGAGTTACGAAACAATTGTGCAGCACTCGTTGACGAGTTCCATGGCGCAGGAATAACAACCTTCGAGATCAAGTCCGGTTACGGGCTTGACGTTGAGAGCGAAGTGCGCAGCCTTCGCATCGCACGAGAGTTCACACCTGAGACAACTTTCCTGGGCGCACACGTCGTTCCTACTGAATTTTCTGGCAACACTGACGCCTACGTAGATTTGGTATGCGGGGAAATGCTTAAGGCTGCACTTCCCTACGCCCGTTGGATAGACGTATTCTGTGACAGAGGTGCATTTACTCCTGAACAGGCACGTAAGATTTTACATGCGGGCATGGATGCAGGCCTACTGGTGAAACTGCACGCGAACCAGATTGAGTCGATTGGCGGTATTGAGGTTGCGTGTGAACTTGGTGCTGTTTCTGTCGACCACCTGACCTACACCTCCGACTCTGAATTGGCACTCCTGGCTGAAGCTGGAATTGTGGCAACCCTGCTTCCCGGTGTTGAGTTTTCAACCCGCTCGCCCTACCCCGACGCCAGAAGATTCATTGACGCCGGAGTTGAATTGGCACTTGCCACCGACTGCAATCCAGGGAGCTCCTTCACCACCTCAATGCAGCTCGTTATTGCCCTCGCCGTTCGTGAAATGCACTTCACCGTTGACCAAGCTGTGCTCGCCGCGACCCTTGGCGGTGCCAAAGCACTCGCCCGAACCGATATTGGGGCAATCGCGGTGGGTATGAGCGCTGACTTTGTGATCCTCACTGCGCCTTCAATTGATTTCCTCGCGTATCGACCCGGTGTGCCGCAAATAGCCCACACCTACAAAGCTGGAAAGGCGCTCACCACATGACTCAGAAACACAGTTCTCAGGCCGTGATACTGGGAACGACCCCACCGAGTATCGAGGAAGTAGTCGCTGTTGCCCGCGGTAATGCCCAGATTGACATCAGCTCAGAAGCGCTTGCTGCAATGGCAACAAGTCGTGCATACGTGGAGCAGCTTGCGCACCAGGAAACCCCCGTCTACGGAATCTCAACGGGATTTGGTGCCCTGGCGAACCGTCACATTCCCCATGAAGACCGCGTGCAACTTCAAAAGTCTTTGATCCGCAGCCACGCGGCAGGCAGCGGCAATGAGGTCGAGCGGGAAGTTGTGCGAGCCACCATGTTCCTGCGCTTAAAAACGCTCACTTCGGGTCATACCGGTGTTCGTCCAGAAATTGCACAAACATATGCCGCAATCCTTAACGCCGAGATCACTCCAGTGGTCTACGAGTTCGGATCACTGGGTTGCAGTGGAGATCTTGCGCCCCTTGCACACTGCGCACTCGTCGCCATGGGCGAAGGTCAAGCCCGCAACGCACTGGGGGAACTCGTCGAGGTTGCCCCACTTCTTGCCCACGCGGGCATCACGCCCGTCGAACTCCATGAAAAGGAAGGGCTCGCACTGATTAATGGCACCGACGGAATGTTGGGCATGTTGATCATGGCAATTGCGGACCTTGAGGGTTTGTGTGATGCCGCCGACCTGGCAACGGCAATGAGTATTGAAGGGCTCATGGGCACCGATGCGGTATTTCGCCCGGAACTGCACGCACCGCTTCGACCACATGCCGGACAGGCGGTGAGTGCTGCAAATATTTACGCCACCCTCGCGAACTCCCCGATCGTGAATAGTCACAAACAAGATGACGACCGAGTTCAGGACGCGTACAGCCTTCGCTGCGCCCCGCAAGTAACCGGTGCGGTCCGCGACACTATTGCCCACGCAAAAAGTGTTGCGAACAATGAACTTGCGGCAAGTATCGACAACCCAGTGATCCTGCCAAGTGGTGAAGTCACCAGTAACGGAAACTTCCATGGAGCACCCGTCGCCTACGTCTTGGACTTTTTGGCTATTGCAGCCGCAGACCTTGGGTCGATCTGCGAGCGACGAACCGACCGCATGCTGGACAAGGCGCGCAACCACGGCCTTCCACCCTTTCTTGCACACGACCCCGGGGTTGACTCCGGACTCATGATCGCCCAATACACCCAGGCTGGACTTGTCAGTGACATGAAGCGTCTAGCAGTGCCTGCAAGTGTGGACTCAATTCCCAGTTCAGCCATGCAAGAGGATCACGTCTCAATGGGTTGGCACGCTGCCCGCAAACTACGTTCGGCAGTGTCGAACCTCACCACGATCATTGCAATTGAAATCATGACTGCAGCCCGAGCAATTCAACTGCGCGCACCACTTGAGTCATCGGAAATTATTTCCGAGTCAATTTCTCAACTTCGAAAGAGTTGTGAAGGACCAGGACCCGACCGTTTCCTCGCCCCAGACATTGAAGGCGCTAGGGAGTTTGTCACCGCGCGCTTTCTCACCCACTAGCAGTTACATCTCGGCGCTAGGATCCTCTGCCGGACCAACTACGTCCGCCAACCACTCGATCATTGGTGTCAGAGCCTTGAAATCCTTGCGCACTTTTTTGCCAAATGAAGCGACGCCAAATACCGCCGGGTCGTCGTAGTGGCGCGAGGCGGTGACTGCTTTGAAGCGCAAAAGATCAAGATTGGGATTGTCCGCGTCTATCCCTCGCGGCTTTGTCTTCATGGGGCGCCCGTCGAGTTCAAAACTCTTGGCAACCGACTTCATGATCTGACGAAGCTCGGGCGCCAACGGGCCGTCAACAGCTGCGCGGAAACGATTCAGTTGCGGACCAAGTGGCGAATACCAACCACCGGCCACCATGATCCCTTCAGAATTCACCTGGAAGTAATAGGCAACCGCGTCTTCGACCTGGATAACCGCTCCTTGGTGGTCCTTGATCGGGGTTTTGTCTTTCCCGAAACGCACGTCACGATAGGGGCGAAAGACTTTGAAAGATCCAAACTCGGCTTCAAGCTCGGACATCAACTCTGTGATCGGCGCTCTAACACTGCTGTCGTAGATCCCGCGATTGAGTTCCCACCACGACTTGGTGTTATTGGCCGCCAAGTCGTGGTAAAACTTCAGCGCTGATTCTGGAATCCCACAAAAAGCCATGGATGCAGGTTACTCCTGCGGTGAACCTGACTCTGGTGGATCAACGAAGTAAGCCTTACGCATTGGCATCACTGGGCGCATCATGAATTCTGGCCTGCGCAGGCCGTCCTTATTTGGCCCAGACTTTGTCTTTGACATCCAGTCGAGGTAGACCTCGCGCGATTTCTTGGTGTCAACAACGACGTCGCCGTACTTGTCTTCCTCGTGGGCGCGTTCAATCCGCACTTTCTGGTGCCAGCAGTGCATACCGGACTGGGTGTCCGGATGAACCGGGAACGCGAGGTTTTGGTGCACACCCGGATCCTCCCAATTGATTCGCATTGAATCGGGGTCGTCGGAGACGAAAGGCTTAACACCCTCCTTGTAACGCAAACGCCAGCGACCGTCTTCCATCTTGCCAACGTCAACTTTGCCGGTTACCCAACGTGAACCCGCGTCGTCATTGGTGCGCCAGCGACCCATGTGGTGTGAAAGTGCGGTGACACCCGGACGAACAGCTTCGGTTGACCAGATGCGGGCAACAAAGTGACCAATTTCAGTATTGACGCGAACCATGTCACCGGTCACAAGGCCCATGCGATCAGCATCTTTCGTGTTCATCCACATTGGGTGCTTGTTACTGATCTCATTGAGGTACTTCGCGTTACCCGAACGCGTATGAATCAAAGTGGGTAGCCGGAAAGTTGGTACCAGCACCATTTCGTTATTTGATTCGTCGATGTTCTTGTGGGAAACATGTGACTGGATGTAACACGGTGTTGCCAGATCGCCCCAACCGAAGTCGGCCATGGAGGGTGAGTACAACTCCAACTTGCGTGAAGGGGTTAGCCAACCGGCGACCTCGGAGCCGTCGTCGAGGATTACCCCAACAGCGCCAGGCTCTCCGACAAGTGGCTTCTGGGTTTCCATGGTGATTGGTTTGCGCAGTACACCGTTTTCATCGGGCACAGCCCCCTCGCGCTCTGCCGGGGTCAGCGCTCGTTCATCTTGCCGGTAAAGGTCAGCAACGACTTCAACCGCGCCATACTTGCGCATGTATTCAAGTGGAGTCAGCCCAAGCTTCGAGGCCTTTTCCGGGAGTCCAGGAACGTTGTTGTCGAAGATATACCCGTAGTACTCGTCCACGCCGATTTTGGTGCCCGGGTTTTTCATGGACTCGAAGTACTTGCGAATTCCCAACTCACCGTCGGGGTCAATGCGCCAGGAGAGTTCGATCCAGAACTCGGTTTCCTCCCACACTTCACCGGGGTTTGAGTCGCGAGAGTCGGTGAAAGTTTCACCCATTTTCTCCCGGGCGACACGGGTGACGGGCTGGCGGAAGCCCAGCCACTTGCCGGCATATTGTTCATAGGACTGAGTGTCATGGCGTTCGGTGCTGTGACCGAACGGCAAAATAAAGTCCGCGTAAATTGCGGTCTCACTCCACGTGGGTGTCATAGCAACGTGGCAACCCACCAAGTCTTCGTCGCTGAGCGCTTCAATCCAACTGAAGCCGTCGGGGTTGGTCCAGACAGGGTTGTATACCCGCGAGAAGTACGTGTCTACTTTTCCGCGACCCTCTAAGAGGAAGTGTGGTAAAAGAATGGAAAGTTCATTGGTGGACATGGGGAACTCTTTTGGCCAGAGGAGTTCATTCCACGAGTCGTGACCGCCGGGCATGTTAGGACCGTGTGGAATCAACTTGTTCCAACCATTGGGGCTGGTGCCACCCTTTTCACCGACGCTTCCGGTGAGAACTGTCAAGAAGAACAATGCGCGCGCAACAGCCCAGCCACCGAGGTTTCCAGCGGTTGCCGAGCGCCAGGTGTGTGCTGCCAGTTTTCCTTGCGCATTAGCAACGATTTTTGCGGTCTTTTCGATTTGAGCAGCCGGGATCCGGCATTCGTCAGCTGCGAACTCGAAGGTGTACTGCTGGTAGTCAGCGGTCAGCGCAGTCTTAAAAGCTTCAAAGTCTTCCTTGTCGAGCTCTGGGTGCACGTTCTCCAAGTACACCTTCCAGTTCACCCAACGCTTGATGTAGTCCCACGCAACCTGATCGGTGCGAAGGATGTACGCGGCGATCGCGAGAAGAAGTGCAGCTTCACTGCCCGGCCACGGTGACAACCATTCATCGGCGTGGGAGGCGGTGTTGGAGAGTCGCGGATCAACAACGACCAACTTTGCGTTGCCGCGCACCTTGGCATCCATGATTCGCTGGGCGTGCGGGTTGAAGTAGTGACCCGCTTCAAGGTGACTTGACAGCAAAAGGATTACTTTGGCGTTGGCGTGGTCGGGCGAAGGACGGTCGTAACCACCCCAGACCGAGTAGCCAAAGCGTGCACCACCAGAACAAATATTGGTGTGTGTGTTGTTTCCGTCAACCCCCCAGGTGAGGAGCACCCGCTCAATGAACCCATCCTCGCCGTGACGACCAACGTGGTACATGACTTCATTGCGTCGGTCCTCTTGGATCGCTTTACGGATCCGACCGGCAATTGTGTCCAGTGCTTCATCCCATGAGATGCGCTCAAAATCTGAGCCGCCTCGAGGTCCAGTGCGCTTAAGCGGGTACAAAATCCGCTCAGGGTCCTTGGTCTGGTTGATCGTGGCTGGTCCTTTGGCGCAGTTCCGGCCACGTGAACCTGGATGGGCCGGGTTGCCTTCAATCTTGACAACTTCCTTTGTTTCTTTATCCACATAAGCGAGCAGGCCGCATGCACTCTCACAGTTGAAACATGTTGTGGGCACCAGCATGTAGTGACGGCCGACCTTGCGCGGGTGGGCTTTGGCGTCATACATGACAACGTCATCCCACTGTTCAACCGGCGGGTAGTTCGACACGGTTTCCCTTACGCGCAAGCCGAAATGCTCGGGTGCGTCCGGTCCCACCGGGGATGCTGCTGGTCCGTGTGATTCAACTGTGTCTTTGTCGCGTGGTTTCATGCGTTAGCTCTTTCCTTTAGGACAGTGGTGGGTCTTGGGCCGCCATGACGAATACTTTCTCGTGGAAGACGAGTGCGACCTGAACGAGCACTGCAGCTACTCCGACGAATATGAGTGAGTCGGTGAACAGGGTCAGACCTGCAAGTACTGCGGCAACAAATGACAGCAACACCGAGCCGAACCAGAACTGCTGTGCATAGCGACCGTGGGTGATCGAATGGGCGGCAATTTGCGCATTGCGGGTTGGGTGCTTCCCACCAAACTCAATTAACGTGATGAGTAGGTGAGCCGCAACGCCAGCGACAAGCGCCCAAGTGAGCCAGATCATGGTGGAGTCCTCAGGTGCGACGACAAAACCAATGAGCAGGAGCGCCCCAGCGCCAACCATGACGGCTTGGGCAATCAGATGCCAGAACAGAACGGGTGACTGCCACAGGTCGCGTCCTTCAGCTTGACCAAACAGAAATGCGGTGTAACCGGCGACCATGATCGCTGCCGGAACTGCCGGCCAAGCCAGCCAGGTGATTGCCATGGAGAAGTCACCGATCTCAAGCCAAGTGGCAGCGCCAGCGAGGAACCACAGTCCACCAATTCCGGCGCCAAGTCCTAGGAAGATTCCACCCAGTGCGAGCCACGAGGTCTTGTTGATCTTGCGCGGATCAAATAGGAAGTAGAACCGGTCTGGTCGCTTGAGGTCCCAGATCAATAGAGCGGAAGTAATAACTAAGAAAGCTTCGGTGGTGAACGGTGCCATGGTAGCCACCAGGTTGCTGGTGTCTCCGGTGAAAATCACGAGAAGTGCGCCGAGCAGCAATGCCCCAGCGGCAATCGACTTCGTCCACAGGTAAGTCCAGACCCGCCAGCCCCATGGCCGTGGGTGTGAGGTGTTTAAAGTCAGGCGGGCATTGGTGAGGGGATCCCCCGGCAGTTCGGCTGCGGTTTCCAAACGGAGCGGATCAGCATCCGCCCACAGGTAGGTGTCCTGCACGGGGGCGGCCAACGGATCTAGGACCGTGTGGTCAGCGCCGACGTAATACACATTGGGCTTGGTGCCCTGTTCGGGTGTGCGAACGTTGACCGGCTGGATCGAAAGAAATTTGCTGATCCCACTCGTGGGATCGTCGATGTCGCCCATCCAAATTGATTCAGTGGGACACACCTGAACGCAGGCAGGCTCGAGTCCTTGATCAATTCGGTGCGCACAAAAATTGCACTTCGCGGCAGTGTGGGTGTTTTCATCGATATAAATTGCGTCATAGGGACATGCCTGCATGCACATTTTGCAACCGATACAACTCTCGTTGTCAAAGTCAACGATCCCGTCGGGGCGAATGAACAAAGCCTGGGTCGGGCAACTCTTCACGCACGGAGCGTCGGTGCAATGGTTGCACCGCATGACGCCCATCTCACGGGTGGTGGTGGGGTACTCCCCTTTGTCCACGTATTTCACCCAGGTGCGAAATTGTCCGACTGGTACGTCGTGCTCGGTCTTACAAGCGACCGTACACGCGTGACACCCAATACAGGTTCGTTGGTCAATTGCAAATCCGTAGCGCACGTAAGTTACTTCTTTCTAATGTAGAACGATAGAACGTCGCCTTCTTCTGAAGACTCAATAAGCTCGTTGCCAGTTTGCTCCGCCCAAGCTGGAATGTCTGAGCGAGCACCGGCATCCGTTGCTTCTAAGAACATTACCTCGCCCGAGGTCATTTCCTTGGCAGCCTTGGCTGTCAAAAGAACCGGCATTGGGCAACTCTGACCCTTGGCATCTACTGCGCGATCAAACTCCATTATGACTCCTTAATTAGTTACTCAATATTATTTTTCGATGATCTGATTAATTAGATGAAAAGGCTGATGTCTGATTTGGCCATCTTCTGCAGTGCCGTTGCGGCACCAACCGGTGTTCCTAGATTTGGTCGCATTTGCTCGGACTTTATTCCAAGGAGGTCCATGGTCATTTGACACGGCCACATGTTGACTCCCATATCCTCACAGATTGCGAAGAGTTCTTCAGGTGGCATCAGGTTGCCTTTCTTGGCAACCTTTCGCATCATGCGACGACCCATGCCGCCCATGTTCATTTTGGAAAGTTTTGCTCCTTGAAAACCTGGTGCATTCATTCCTGAGAGCATCTTGGTCATAGAGTCTTTGCCCGTGATGCGGACATCGTCTTTCACCAAGGGGAACAAACCCCAAAACGTGTAAAAGACGGTGACCTCCATGCCTGTTGCTGCCGCTGTTGAACTGAGAATCATGGTCGGCCACAACTTGTCTAAATCGCCGCTGAAAGCGATGATCGTCATGCTTTGCGCTTCGTCACTCACTCTTTCCCCATTCCGTAGACAGATTCACAGCGGTCCTCACACGGTGGCTGCTGATGTGAGATTAGACCCCCGCGCGACTTCATACAAGGAAAACAGAAAAAAAATAAAAAATAAAAAAAATGCCAAAAACGTTACAAAAAAACAGAAACTGTATTAGCGTCTGCGCATATACACACGAAAGCGACTCTTTTTTCAAGTGACTTGGCCTTCACTCACATCAAAAAATTAATCACTCAAACGTTCATCAGTCAAATGAGGGAACATGACAACTTCACCACACACACAAACCCACAAGGATCCTGGCAGCGTCACTCCCCAGGAACTCTACGAAGGAATCGGAACCGGAACCGTTCCCTACATTCTGGACGTGCGGAATCAGGAAGAATTCGCCCTCTGGCAGGTTGAAGGCCCAGGTCCCGTACCAATGAAAAACGTGCCAATCTGGGTTGCGGTTGAAGAGGTTGAAAGCTTAGCCGCTGAAATACCTGAGGACTCGGTTGTCGTCTGCGCCCACGGAAATGGCAGCAGCCTTCTCATTGAAATGCTTGCCGACGAAGGTAGAAAAGTGCGCAACCTTGACGGTGGTACGGCGGCCTGGGCGGAGTTCTTAATTGCTAAAGAGCTACCGAATATGCCGGATTCGGTACTGGGTTGGCAGATTCTTCGCCCGTCGAAAGCTTGTATTTCCTACATGTTTGGCGCAAAGGGCGGCAACGCGATCGTTGTTGACCCGGCACGCTTCCCTGCATTCTACGAAAACTTGGCGACCCAAAACGACATGAAAATTACTCATGTCATGGACACCCACGTACACGCTGACCACATCTCTGGCGGCCCGGAATTGGCCGCACGCACGGGCGCCACCTACCACCTACCGATCGAGGACGCGGGTCCCAAAGTTCCCTGGCCCAATGAGCCATTAGCGGACGGTGAGGAGATCGATTTAGGCACCGCCAAGGTCGCTGCATTCGCGATCAAAATGCCCGGGCATACACCCGGCACCATCTGCCTTCACCTACCCGGGGTTTTTCTACTCACCGGCGACACCGTATTCGTCCGTGGTGTTGGTCGACCCGACCTGACCGGCAGCGCAGACGAGTTGGCAAAAGAGTTGTTCCATACCGTGCACGATCGGTTACGCCCACTCGCCCCCGCAACCATGGTGCTTCCGGCCCACTGGTCCACGGCAGCTGAATTGGGATCTGACGGCTTGGTCTCAACCGACCTCGAACACATTTTCGCCTCCACCCTCATGCAGGAGGAAGATCTTGTGAAATTTGTTCATGAAATCGTCGGTTCATTGCCCAGTGCACCTGATACCTACGACACGATTCGCGCTGTCAATGCCGGCAAAGTCGTCAGTGCCGAGGAAATCGAATTTCTCGAAATAGGTAAGAACCAGTGTGCGGCCTCAACAACTCTCGGCTAACCTTCTCAAATCATGGACCGCGAACTCTCAATTGAAATCCACGAGCTTCATGCACGCTTGTGCAAAGCAATCGCCGACCCAAAACGACTACTGCTTATCACCGAGTTGCGTGGCGGGCCTATGTCAGTGAACGAACTCGCCCTCGCATTAGAGATCAGTCAGTCAAATGCAAGCCAGCACCTAGCCGTACTGCGTGACCGAGGGATCGTGTCCTCTGAACGTGACGGACTCAACGTTGTCTATTCACTGCGCAGCAAGAAAGTCCTTCGTGCCATTGATCTTTTACGCGAATTCATGGCAGAGGAATTACACGGCAACACGAAATTAGGAAAGGCCGCCGGGAAAATCCCAGCGGCCTCCTCCCGAAGATAATTCAAGTAGCAAGCACTCAATTCACTCGCGCTGCGTGGATCTCACCCTCGGCAACTACTTTCTGCAACTGTGTTCCTGCGGCAGTGAGTTGACCATTCCACTCACCAGCTCGCACACACCACATCACAGCGTCCTGAGCTTGTTCTAAATCGCTTCGCGCCGCAGCCGGCCCTTCTGTACCGAGACGATTCAACACTCGATCAGCTGCGGCAACCCACTGCTCCGCCAATTGCAGGTGCTCAATCTCTTTCGCCAGCTGACGAATTTCTGCACCAGGGTGAATCTGGGTCGGTTCGACTCCTTTGACTAATGCTTCAGCCCGGTCCGCCGCTTGCAAGAGTTCATCTCGCATCACGGTATGAATCTGAGATTTTCGAATTGCCGTTCGTAAGTTCTCGCACGCTTGTTTGGCATCGTTACGAGCCGCAAAAAAGCGATCCTCGCTCCGGTGGCCCTTGTACTTAGCCTCAATCCGGCTTGTACGGCTGCTGATACGACTGGTTACGTTGTTGCTCACGGCAGTTCCTTCCCAGTTGGTGCCCTCACCTGTCAGACATTGTCCTACCCACGTGAGGCGCAGTTATCAATTTGTTACATAACTCCATTCTGCACCCGGAACTCGAATTTGTCAGGCTTTACGGCAACCACTCGCAAGCATTTTTTCGTCGGGCCTACGGCATAGCCAGCAAGCCGCCGTCGATCACCAATTCTTGCCCTGTCATGAAACTTGAGGAGTCACTCGCAAGGAAGAGTGCGGCGTCCGCTATCTCCTCGGCGCGACCCCAGCGACCCATGGGAACCCGAGAGAGTGCACCGGCTTCGGCCTCCTGCGTGGTGCGTAAAAAGTCAGTGAGATCGGTTTCGATCCAACCGGGAACTAGTGAGTTGACGCGGACGCCTTGACTGGCCAGCTCAATTGCCAAACTTCGGCTAAAGCTGATTACTGCTGCCTTCGCAGCGCCGTAGTGGGACATGAAGGGTGATCCGCGAACTCCTGCAACCGAGGAAACATTGATTATCGAGCCGTTGCCAGAGTTCACGAGACGAGGGATTGCACCCTGGGTTAAGGCAACGAGTGCGTCGAGGTTGAGATTCAGGGTCTTGCGCCAACCCGAGAGGCGCATTGTTTCGGTGGAGGTCATGAATGAGTTGCCACCGGCGTTGTTTACCAAAATATTGAGCGAGTCAAAATCAAGGGCGGAACAGATCGACTCGACTGCGTCCTCTGCGGACAAATCAGCCGTGATCACCTGAGCTGTGCGCCCAAGCGAGGTAATCTCCTCAGCGAGAGAGCTGAGTTTCTCGGCGTCTCGAGCCACAATCGCGACATCTGCACCAGCATGTGCGAAACGCAGGGCAATTGCCCGACCGATTCCGCGAGATGCACCCGTTACCAGCGCGGTTTTTCCTGCGAGAACCTGTTCAGACATGTGCACTCCACTCATTGAGTCTTGGATTATTACCCGGATCGTTTTTACCCGAATCGTTCTTGCACAGATCCGTGAGAGATAAAGTTACCGTGAATGGCACCATTTTGCCCGCAGTTCTGCACACTTACCTTTCACCTACTAAATTTAGGCCGTGTCTAATTCCTCCACAACAAGTACCCAGATCGCACAAACCCAGGCCACTCCCCTACGCGTAGGGCTTCTCGCCTATGGCGCGATTGGCCACGAGCACAACCTCGCGGTTGCTGGCACCCCAGGGCTCGAATTACGTGCGGTCGCCGACCTCAATTCCGAGCGGATAGCAGCGGCCCTTGAGCTCGCACCCGAGGCAACGCCTTTCACCGACTCAATGGAAATGCTCGACAGCGGCCTGATCGACATGGTGGTGATTTCCACACCGCCCAACAGTCACTACTCGTGGGCAAAAGAATCTTTGAACCGTGGACTGCACGTGATCTTGGAAAAACCAATGGCCCTCACCGCGAAGCAGTGCGACGAACTCATTACATTGGCTGCAGAGAGGAAACGAGTTTTGGTTGTATACCAAAACCGCAGATTCGATCCGGATTTTGTCACAATGCGTCGTTTGATCAATGAAGGTGCAATCGGAGAATTATTTTCTTATGAATCTTTCGTCGGTGGTTATTCCCGACCGTGCGACTACTGGCACTCCATGGCAGATGTTTCCGGCGGTGCAATTTTTGACTGGGGTTCACACTACCTCGACCAGATCGTGAACCTGTTCCCAGAAACCGTTGCTCACGTCAGCGGTCACAATCACAAACGTCACTGGGACCACGTGACAAACGCCGACCACGCTGAAGTTGACATTACTTTCGCAGATGGTCGAACCGCGAGTTTCGTGAACTCTGACCTGGCAGCGGCGCGCAAGCCAAAGTTCTACGCTCTGGGAACCACCGGTGCGATTGTTGGTGAGTGGGACCCTGCCGCCGAACCAGCCGTTGCTGACCTACCCGCCAAGCTGTTCCTTGTCGATGCATCGGGAATTAAGACCCCAATCGAACTTGACTACGTTGAACCATTCGAATTCCACCGCGAGTTTTTACTTTTCTTGACCAGCGGCGAACAAATGCAGGTTCAGGCAGTCGACTCACGGGATGTCGTGGCAATCATGGAAGCCGCAGAAACTTCAGCGGCCAATAACGGCATTCCGGTATCGCCTGCGCTTCTCAACAATTGATCGTAGAGACTAAGAACATGACTGACAACACAATGGTTAATTGGGGATTCATTGGCGCCGGCGGACTTGCAACCGGTACGACGGCAAAGTCGCTTCACAATTCAAAGAATGGGAAGTTGTACGCCGCGGCAGCGCGTGATGCAAATAGGGCGCGGAGTTTGTCTCCCGAAGTCGCGTACGACTCCTATGAAAAACTGATTCAAGACCCAAACGTTGACGCGGTGTACATCTCGTTGAACAACGACGCGCACCTCCCGTGGATCCTTAAATCACTCGATGCTGGCAAACATGTACTGTGTGAAAAACCCATGGTCATGAACGCAGGAGACACTGTCACCGCGTATGCCCACGCACAGGAAAAAGGCTTGCTTCTCGTTGAAGCTGTCTGGTCGCTGTGGCATCCCCGCTCCCAACGCGTGAAGGAACTAGTTGCAGGTGGAGCAATCGGTTCACCGACTAATTACCTGGGCACCTTCACATTCGACGAAGTAACGCAAGGCAACTACCGATTGGATCCGGCAATGGGTGGTGGAGCTCTCTACGACGTTGGCATTTACCCGCTGCACGGCCTTGTCGCCCTACTCGCGGAAGAAACCGAGTACAGAGTTACTCAAGCAAGCGAGGAGAAACACAGTGAGAGAGTCGACCTGACGACAAAAGCCCAGTTCAGCTTTGAAGGGACTAACGCAAAGGGAACTGGCGCTATTATTGCCTCTTTTGCCATGCACTCTTCCCAGCGTCTAGTGCTTAAAGGAACTCACGGTGAAATTTCCCTTCCCGGGGATCAAGCCTTCACCAGTCACAATCAAGCGAGCGAGTTGACCATTACGTCAAACGGGGTGACAACCACAGAGAGTTTTGCCGCAGTTGATCCATATCAACTCATGTTTGAGAACGTCAGTGACGCTACCCGCGGAAACGGCGGTTGGCTTCCCAGTCCGTGGCAATCGATTCAGGTCGCGAAAATTGTCGACCAGGTATTCACGTTGGTGCAGCAGCCCGCTTAACCACCCGAATCACAATCAAAATGGTGATAAGGAGTTCCACCGCGGCCATTGACGCTGCGATAACACCCGGAACGCCAAGCACCGAGGCAATCACTGCCGTGTTCGCTATCAACACCATGCCACCTACAGCAACACCCAGTGGCGCGGTGGGTGCTTTCTTGGCAAGTTTCGCCGCAATGGGAGCTGTGATCACGCCACCGATCACCAGACCCAATACCGCAAGCCACGGGATTCCCGACTCCCCCGCACCGAATAGAAAACCAAGAGATGCCGAAGCCGCCACTAGGAATTCAGCCGCGCTCACCGTTCCCACAATCCGGTGCGGTTTGTGTTTTGTGACGGTCATCAATGAAGGTGTCGCAACCGGGCCCCAACCTCCGCCACCTGTTGCATCGACAAAACCACCAAAAAGACCAATGGGCCATAAGTTTCTGGTGCGAAGTTTCATGGCAGGAAAGAGCGATTTACCGTAACCGAAGCGAGCAATAATTGTGAGTCCTAAAAGGAACAGGATCGCGGCCATCCAGATCCGTGCGCCATCTAGTGCGATATTGACAAGGACCACCGCACCGACAAACGAACCGATTGCACCAGGAAGGCCCACCGTGATCAACACGCGCCAGTCCACATTGCCTTCACGCCAGTGGCTCACCCCAGAAACCAGGGTTGTTCCTACCTTTGCGGCGTGAGTCCCTGCCGAGGCTGCCACCGCGCTATAGCCAAGAATTGTGAGCAGGGAAGCAGAAGTAATTCCAAACCCCATGCCAAGCAGTCCGTCAACGAACTGGGCGGCCGCTCCCACAAATCCGAAGAGCGCCACGGTGAGGAAGTCCATGGGGCAAACTTAGGGGGTCAGCCGTACATACGCTCCCACGCACCGCGAAAGTTCGCGCGAATCTCGCCGTGGTAATCGGGCTCGAAATATCGTGTGCTCCCAGAACCGCTGTCCGTCCAGTTCGGCAACTCACCGGTGAGAACCCACGCTGCTTGTCTGGCCGCGCCATCGGCTACATATTCACCAGCGGGTGGCACCTCAACCGGTGCGCTAAACATGGTTGCTGCTACTTCCCCGACAGCGGGATTCGCGGCTGCCCCACCAATCAACATCACCCGATTAACCGGGGCACCGGCACGAGTCAAAGCGTCCACAGCGTCTGCCAATCCGCCGAACATTCCTTCAATCGCACTTCGCGCAAGATTCCCGGGGGTCATATTTGTTCTCGTCATGCCGTGCAGGGAGCCTTGAGCGTCAGGCAGATTCGGTGTTCGTTCACCGTCAAGGTAAGGAATGAAACTCAACCCGCCAGAACCTGGCGCTGCCGTCAGCGCGAGACGCGCGAACTCGTTAAAATCGACATTGAGCATTGCCGCTGTGGCGGTGAGAATCCGAGCAGCGTTGAGGGTGCACACCAATGGCAGGAAGTGTCCCGTTGCGTCTGCAAAGCCAGCTACAAACCCGGTGGAATCCTGCGTCGGGGTACTTGACCCGGCGAATGCCGTTCCTGAAGTACCCAGTGACACGACAACGTCACCAGGCTGAACACCCAAGGCAAGGGCCGCTCCCATGTTGTCTCCGGTTCCTGGCCCGATCACAATGTCTGGCCGTCCAATCCCTATCGCGGTTCCGACAATTTCACTTGGCCCTGCGACCCTGGGCAGGGAAAGCGTGTGCCCAATTGCAAGTTCAACGAGGTCAGTTCGGTATTCACCCGAGATCGGTGACCAGTAGCCAGTTCCGCTGGCATCGCCCCGGTCAGTCGTTGGATCTGTCGGTTTTCCCGCCAACAGCCAGGTCAAGTAGTCATGCGGCAACAACACACTATCGGTGCGCTTGGCATTCTCCGGCTCGTGTTGAGCCATCCACTTCAACTTTGAAACTGTAAATGCAGCAACAGGCACGCTCCCAACAGCGGTCGACCACGCGGAAGGGCCACCAAGTTCCTGCACTAAGTTTTCAGCCGCTTGAGCAGACCGAGTGTCATTCCACAACATCGCGTCACGGACAACTTCTTTTTGTGAATCCATGGCCACCATGCCGTGCTGCTGACCTGCAACACTTATCGCCGAGACACCATCAAGTGCCTGGGGAAGGATTGACTCGAGCGCACTCCACCATGCGCGTGGATCAACTTCAGTGCCCTCCGGGTGAGGTGCCCGTGCTTCACGCACCAACGCACCGGTGTAGGCGTCACGAACGACAACTTTGACCGACTGCGTTGAGGAATCAATTCCCGCGACCAGCGACTGTTTTTCTGACATGGGTCCAGCCTATGGGTCAGGCCTAGGGGTCAGGCCATAAGAGTGAAACCCGACGAAGCAGATGCAACGGGGGGGTGTGCACCACAATCTCCGCCGGGTTCCACTCCAAAGCATGCCATTAGACTTGTCTTGGTGAGGCAACAAACATGACAAATTCACATGGATCCACCACGCCCGACCTCGCCGCCCTGTGGAGTGAAGTTGTCGTTGTTCAAGACTTTCCCACTCCTGGAATTTCCTTCAAAGATCTGTCAGGAATCCTTGCAAATCCCGCGACCTTGCGCATCGCGGTTAACGCATGGGCGCACGCCGTTCGCCAAGAATCTCCGACCATGATTGTCGGAGTCGAGGCCCGCGGATTCCCGCTGGGTGCGGCTCTGGCATACGAGCTTGGGTGCGGCTTTATCTCACTTCGCAAAGAAGGCAAACTTCCCAGATCCGTGCACCGCCGAGAATACCAATTGGAGTACGGCAGTGCTGCTCTGGAATTACACCGAGACTCGCTCACTCGGGCTGATCGAGTTGTGATCGTAGACGACGTTCTTGCGACCGGCGGTACAGCAGCGGCAGCAATTGAATTGGTTCAATCTACCGGAGCTCATGTAATCAGTTTCGCAGTAATCATGGATCTGCCCTTCCTTAATGGGACCGCGCCCATCATTGCACTTGGTGTGACCCCGCACATTTTGATCAACGACCATGGAAGTGCCTATCAACGTGATCAATAGTCTGGGCGCCATGTGGTGAAGCACCGAGGGCCCTCGCGGCAGAAACTGTTTTTAAAACTGCTTTTAATCGTGGGGCATGTGGACCGAGGCACCGCTAGTTTGTTGGACTTCCAGGAGGACTCGAGGACCGGTGACACAGGAAAGCACGTGGCCGCCAGAAGCTTTCGACTTGGAAAGACCGTGCAGGTGCAGCCCTGGTGCACCTAGCCCTTTCGCATCGGGCCCTTGCCGGAAACCAACGAGCGTGGCGTTAATTCTTCCCAGCGGGAATTTCACTTGGCTACCGACCGCGTCCATGAGGGAAGGGAATGGAACTAGCTGGGCCGGAACACTTCGCAGTTCGAGGTCGTAGAAGACCCCGCTGAGCTTGACCGACACAATT
Source organism: Actinobacteria bacterium UBA7422 (assembly GCA_002469525.1). Taxonomy (GTDB): domain Bacteria; phylum Actinomycetota; class Actinomycetes; order S36-B12; family S36-B12; genus UBA4592. Next base: position 28,836 of record DKME01000129.1, on the reverse strand, counting down.
CCTTGGGTTGACTTAACGAGCGTGTCAACAATCTCCGGCAAGGCACTGCATGCTGTGTTTGGGGCCACTCGCATAGATGCCTTGGGATCAAAGTCCACGACCTGCATAAAGGGGGTAAGCCGCTTGGTCGAAACTTTCTTTGGTACCCCATCGGTTCCCACCCGGTAGACGGTTCCATCAAGTACGACCATTTCGCCATCGAGGTTATTAAATGTTCCTAAACCAATATCGGCAGATTCTGAGATTTCCTTAATAGGGAGTAAGCCTTGATAGTTCGGCCCTGCGAGATAGTCATAGGTGCCAATTTGCTGCACAAAAGGAGCGCCCGCCCGTGAAGTGTCTGCTTGGACCGACACAGGACCAACTGAAATTGTGGCGACAAACGCAAGACCCACAAATGCTGCAATAATCTTGACAGTTGCCTTGGTGCTTTTCACATGAACCTCATTCTGTTTCCTTGCTCGGTTTGTTCTTTCGCATCTCATCAGCTTGCGCTTTGATTCGTTTGAAGTAATCGGTCTCAGTAATCTCTTCAATGTCTTCGGCTAGTTTGCTGCGGTCAATTTGTACTTTGAGCTTTGCCACTTGCTCACGTAACTTGCGTTCTCGCTCGATCAGCTCCTTACCCATCCGCTGGAAAACACGAGCCAATTCACCGACCTCGTCTTTTCGTTCGGCAGCTTGATTGAGAGTATCTGGATCAAATCGATCCTCGGAGAGTTCCCGAGCCGCATTCGTCACACTCTGCACCGGACGGATAATACGTCGACTCAGTAGCAGTCCGGCACCAATTCCTAGGATCAAGACCACTACACCCATAATCGCTTGCTCTATTGCAATCCTCTGGCCCGTTTTGCTCAATTCGGAAGCGGGCACTGCGGAGAGGAGGTACCAGCCGAGGTTGGGAAAAGCAGATACATTGGTGACCCACTCCTCGGCGACACCGTCACGCAACGTAGCCGACACCACCTGCTCACTCACCACTCCAGCAGTTGTGGGTGCGGAAGCGATGATGGAAGTGCCGATTCTCTGTACTTCATCTGTACTCTCAATTGGACTGCCACCAAATTGATCACTCGGTGCCACCACAATCTCACCACTGCTATCAAGAACGAAAAATACGCTGCCTTCAGAAAAACGAATGTCGTACAGTGATTCGCCCAATTGGCTTTTGACAACCTCAAGTCGATCCGAGGCTGCCTGATCTATGTCATCAACGTAAACACCGGTGCCAATCATCCAGTCCCATGGTTTGTAGTGAAAGACATAGGCAATTTTCGGAGAAGGTTCACCCTGGCCAAGCCTTACCCATTCGTAACTATAGAAACCTGAACCTTGATCAAATGCAATTTCGGCCAAGTCGCGCACTACAAATTGACCATTTGGATCTTGCATGTCTCCGAGAAACTGTCCCTGAAATTGAGGATCTGGATGACCAATTGCTACCAGATCTCGGTTGTACACAAAAAAGTAGTCATCGTTACCGAATCTCACATCACGAACGAGATCAAGTCCTGATGACTGCGCTTGCTCCTGAGTCAATTCGCCGCGGTCAGCAAGGAGCACGAGTTGATCCAATGAGGACACAATGGGTGCCGAAATGCTTTCAAGTGAAGCCCTGCGACTTTGCAGCGTTGCTTCACGGTAAGCCTGTACGGCCTCATACTCGAGTGCCACCGTGGTAGCAACAGAATTATGGACATTGAGCATGGATTGCGTTACTTCTTCATAGAGGGAATCCTGAACAGTCTTCACTGCAAATGTCGTGGTTAAGATTGCGGAAATTCCCAGCAATGCGGCGATCAACAGCGCTAATCGGTATGTCAGCGTCGACCAACGCGAGGTCTTCTTATTGTGATTCTGCATCATTTGGATTCAATTGATTAATCGTGAAAAAACTAACCTCACTATCGGATACAGCCCACTTGCCTAACAGGCGGTTGTAGTCCCCGCTCGCTGACCAACTTGTCAGTGCGTCAACGAAAGACTCTGATAACTCTCGATCGTCTTTATTGACAGCGATTCCATAGGACTGAACCTCTTGCGTGACCCCTGTTTGGGCAATTCGCCCACCTGACTCTTGAATAATGTACGTAACGGTCGGACTGTCTCCGATAAAGGCGTCTATCTCTTCTCTTTGCAACAAATTCACCGCAACAGGCAAATCTTGGACCGGCACAATCGTGATGGGTTCCTTCCCAGCAGCCCTGCAATCAATTGAGGCATTCGGAAGTGAAACATTTACATTCGTCGTGTCTATTTCACCGGCGACCCTCCACCCGCATGGGTCAAACGGACTTTCCACGCGATCGGTCAGGGTGGCCCACGAGACCCCGCCTTGTCCATAATTGACAAAATCGACATACACTTGTCGCTCAGGAGTGGAAAAAATACTACCGACCCCAAGATCTACTTCCCCTGAAATCACCGCTGGCAAGATGTCTGCGAAATCCATCTGGATGAACTCAACTTCGGTCTCGAGCTCACGGGATACCCGTTGGATTAACTCGATTTCCCAGCCCACCAATTCGCCTTCACTATTGAGATACGCTCCTGGAGCAGCATTCCAATAGGCAACCGTAAGCGGGCGCGAGGGACGTGTCTCATCTATTGCCGTGCTATCAATCGACCCACTATTCGAGCCCTCGCTGACCGTGGACGGATCTGTGCTGCTGCAGCCGCTTAGTGTGAGGGTGCCCAAAAAAAGACCAATGGCTATCTTGGAGATCCACTTGGTTGAGCGCATTACAGCTCCTGTCTAGCCACGAGCTGGGAAAAAAATCCCGGCTGATTCACTAATTCGGAATAGGTACCGGTCTGAACAACCGAACCTTTATCCAGAACGATGATCTTGTCAGCAGCCTCAATTGTAGAGAGCCTGTGAGCGATCACGATTCGTGTTATTCCCAGATTTTCAATTCGGTCGGAGACTGCCTTCTGGCTGATGTTGTCTAGAGCACTCGTTGCCTCGTCAAGGAAAAGAACAGCAGGTGCGTGAGCCAATGCTCGTGCAAGGAGCATGCGCTGACGCTGTCCACCAGAAAGCACGTGCGCGCCTTCGTCAATCACGGTGTCTAACCCGAGTGGGAGCCCCTCAACGAATGAGTACAGATCAACCTGTTCGAGTACTTGCCAAAGTTGAGCGTCGCTGACACTTCCCGTTGTGACAGAGATATTTTCTCGGATCGTTCCCGGAAGAAGTAAACTTGACTGCAAAACCACCCCGAATTGGCGTCGCACAGCGTTTAGATCCATCATGGAAAGATCAGTGTCGTCATAGGCCACTAAACCTTGTGTTGCCGCTTCAAAGCCCAGCATCAGCCGAAGCAACGTGGATTTGCCAGAACCAGAGCTACCTACGATCGCAATAAAATCTCCGGGCCCGACGGTGAAATTAACATCGTTCAACACTTTTGGAAAATCGTCGGCATAACGAAATGAAACCCCCCGCAATTCAATGGCGCCAGTAAGCATCCCAGGAGATTCCCTGGCCGTTGAATCTTCAACTGGAATCGACAGAATTTCTTTTACCCTTTCGGTATCAACGAGGGCGTGAGTGAATGCCCTGATCGTAACCGTGACGCCTGCGATCCCAAATGAAAATTGCGTGAACGCGGACAGAAAGGCGAGGAAGCTCGCGGAAGAAATCGTTCCAAGCGGCAGCAGGTACGCCGTCCACACAAATGCGAGGGACATGATCGCGATAAAGGCGATGCGCAGAATGTCAGTGCGCATCTCGTAGCGCCAACGCGCGTCATATGCACTTCTATGCTGGGCAAAACTTGACACCCAACGACCAAAGCCCGAGGTTTCCCCGTCAGAGAGCCGAATAGGCACCCAGCCTCGCACTAAATCCAGTGTGACTTCTTCCAAGTTGTCGCTGGCGATTCGCTCCGCATGCACTTGTTGTTTCTCACGAGAAATTAGGTACCAGGTGGCCCCCAGCAATGCGCCACCGAGCAAAATCGCGATAGCACCGAGGCTTGGGATCAAGACGAGCATGAGTACTCCGTTAAGTACAACAAGGAGTGCAGCGAATAGACCCACACCGATTGCCTGCGCGATTGCTGATTGCAATTGCACACTTAAACTCACCTTGGACGCAATGCGCGCACTCGACCAATCTCGCAGCCCACTCATGGGTAGTCTCAATATGCGATCTAGGATCGAACCAAACATGTTCATGTCGATTCCGTCATAGATGCGAATGAGTTGGTAAGTCCGCAGGTACACGAAAAACGCGGAGGCGCTGGCGAGGAGGAGGAGGACGACGAAAACTATTCCAAGTCGCGCGGTGTCTCCTTCGGGGACAACGTTCGAAAAAATTAGGCTTGTGGCAATGGGAATTGCCAGACTTATGAGCCCGACGGCTACGGAAGCCAGAATGGCGTAGGTCAAATCGCCGCGCATCCCAGAAACGGACAATTTGATCAAATCCCAGTTTCGAGGAGTTCCGGGTTTTAAGGGTTGGATCACTTCCAAGGCAGTGAATGAAATTTCCCGGGCCAGCTCTGAATCGACATCTCGAGGGTCAGCATTAACCTCAATTATTCGAGGCCTACGCAGCGAACCTGGAACGACGACGGCCAATCCACCTGAAGTCAACCCACCTGAAGTGTGGACCACCATGTTCATTGTTGTCAGTTCTATCCAATCTTGAGACAGGGTGACCCTGCGGGTTCGAACACCTGACGCCGCCAATGCTCGATCCACTTGATCAAGATCGCTCAAAGACGAATCAACCTGCACAGGGTTTTGCGTAAAATTCATCTCTCGAGCCAAAATCGCAACAATCTCGCCAACTCGTCCGCCACCCAGCATGGCCGAAGGGAGGGGCAATGCTGGATTTAACAGACGACCCATTGTTGCTGCGGCTTGATCGCTCTGATTTTTTTTGCGCGCACGAGCAGAGCTTTCGTGGTCTTGATTCTGCTGGGTTAGTGGCGATTGGTTCATGAGTCCATTAACTTTCGATACGGACCGTCATTGGCTGCAAGGCTGTTGTGCGTTCCGCGCTCCACAATTTTTCCTTGGTCCATCACAATTATTTCGTCAGCGTCCCTGACGGTGGAGAGCCGATGCGCAATGACCAACGACGTGCAACCTTGAGCCCGAAGGTTCTTCACAATTTCCATCTCGGTGCGTGAGTCTAAGGAACTCGTAGCCTCGTCTAATACGAGTAAACGTGGGTTGCGAACCAGTGCTCGCGCAATTCCTAATCTCTGTCGTTGTCCCCCGGAAAGGTCCTTGCCATCTTCTTGCAAAATTGATTCATAACCTCCCGGGCGCGCGACTATGTCGTCATGCAGGAGTGCCTTCTTTGCAGCTTTAACTATGTCACGGTCTGGAATATCCGGGTTAAACATCGAGATGTTCTCCCGAATAGAAGCTTGGAAAATAACGACATCTTGATTAACAAAATTGATTTCGTGCGCTTTGGTTTCTTGGGAGATCGTGCTCAATGCTTTCCCATCCAAAGCGATTGAGCCCTCCCAAGGTTGATACATGCTCGCTACTAACCGACCGATCGTTGACTTACCTGAACCGCTGGCGCCAACCAAAGCAACTACCCGTCCTGGACTGATTTTCAAATCAATGCCGCTCAGCAACGGTGGAAGAATTCGACTGTATCCGAACGTGATGTTCGTTAATTCCAAAGATGCAGCCCACGGATCAACCACTAAGCCCGTTCCGCCACCTGATTTCAATCCGCGCTTACGACCTCCTTTGGCAACAAGGAGAGACAAATAGTCAACCTCAGCGTCCTCTTCATCTTCGCCCTCTTTAACTTCGGCGCTATCACCTTCACTCACGCCGGGTTTCGCCGCTAAAGCGTCAAACACGTCTACTTCTAGATCCGCTTCACTTTCACCATCAACATATGGATCACTCAATGCGGGATCTACTTTTTGCAGCAAAATATCGTCAAGCTGCTCCAGCGCACCTCGAAGGCTCAGGAACGAGTCAATGCTTGGAACAAGGATTACTAACGGCGCCAAAAACCCAGCCAGCAAGAGGAAAAAAGCCGCAAGGGTTCCTTGCGTTATTGATCCAATAATCACTAGCAGCGCACCTACGGTCAAGACGAAGACTGTGGTGAAGAGAGTGACCGCGATCGGAATCATTCCCATCCATGCCCAGAGGTGCGTGTTGCCCAAAGAAAGCAACCTTCCCAATGAAGAATAGGAGCGGTCAAACGCAATATTTTCATTGCCTGTTGCTTTTAAAGTGTCTAAAACTCTAATGCTAGTTCCAATCAGATTCGCGCCAACTTCCTTCTCCCTGGCCTGACGTTGGCGCACTTGGGTGCGCTCTGAAGCAACACGAAGAATCAATAGGACCACGGTCATGAAACCAAAGAAGGAGACAAGGGCCAGGATCGGAGAAAGAATGAACATTACGAGGAGAAAGAACACACTCGTGAAGACAGCCATCAGGGCAACGGCGAGCTCACCGGATAAGACACCTGCGATTTGCTGGGTGATTTGGACCCGGTACCCAAGACTGGTTGCATCCCTCGCTGTGAGAAACCACGCGGGCATTCGCAACAAATGCCACATCAGGCGGGAACCCATGTGCGAAACCGCAATGGTGTTAAGCCTTCTTAATGCAATCAGTTGAAATGCACTCAAGGTGACGGTGAGAATCAGCATGGCGGTGAGCCCTCCAAGTACCGCAAACTGACTATCCCGGTCACCCCGAGCCAAGTAGTCGTCGACGAAAACTCGAACAAAACCTGGAGCAATCACTCCCGGGACGATCAGGCCCAGTCCTGCAAGAACTAAGAACAATGTTCCATTGCGACTAGAAACGAAGTACCGCGAGATGCTCTCCGGACTTTCGGAATTTCGTTGCGGTTCATTCGCTTCCGCTCTTACACGAAAACCCTCGCCTCGGAGGAATTCCCTCGCCTCGGAAAAATCCAAGGACCGGCGGCCTACAAACGGATCAATGATTTCGATCGACTTGGGACCCACTCGCGTGACTAAAACAAAATAGCGACGATCAGCAGTTCCCCATTGCGCCACAAGCGGCATACTTACTGACTCGGACCCCTCTGCGACGCCGGACTCGATTAGTTGCGAAATGTCGATTACCTTGGTTGAAAATCCAAAAAATTCTGCCGTACGAATCAATGTGTCCTGATCGGGTGCGTCTCGCCCGACCCCACTGACGTTTCGCAAGTCTTCGGTTCCCACGTGCACGCGTTGTTCCGCAAAAGCCATGCGCAGACATGACAATCCACCATCTGTGGGTGCCTGGGCTAAGGAGACACGCATTAGGAACCGAAAAGTGATGTGAGCGGGCTTTGAAATCCGGTAATAATGTCGCCGGTCCAAGGAGTACCGGCCAGCAGGCCAAATGGGGGCCCAACTCCAATTGTCCAGGCAAATCCGGAGACGGTTTCTGGATCCTGCGTTAGATCCACACGCACCTCAACGATTGGCTCGGACAATGTGTCAATGTCTTGATATCCCGCGACGCTGCCCACCAATTGATTGACTCGGGCACGGCTCATCGGGATACTTGAAATAGTTGCCACGGTGCCCTGGAGGTATCCGAACTGTCCCACAGGAACAGAAACAGCGGTGATATTCACCGGCTGACCCACTTCTATTGTTCCCACAGTTGAGACAGGGATTAACGCGATAGCTTGCAATTGCTCGCGCGAATCCTGAATTATCGCGATGCTCTCGCCCTCTCTAACAAAGTCGCCCACCTGTGTTGAGATCTCAATCACGGTTCCCGATACCGAAGTGGTTATGGGTGAAAAATTTCCTTGGTCGTCTTGAACGACGGCAATTACGTTAAAGCGTTGAACGCTCTCCCCCAGAACCACGTTAAGCCCGGTCACGGTTCCACTCTGGGAAGTTCCAATCTCAAGTGGGCCGCCTTGAGTGGAGAGGACGCCTCGAGCACCCACCGTTACTGGCGGAGAGGACAATAAACCCCACACGAGCCCGGCGAGAATAAGTGAAATAACCCCTAAGAGTCCTACCCAGAGGCGTGGTTTGCCAAAAATTACCACCTGGTCAAGGCGGGCTATCGGGGACTCGACCTCGAACTTTGTGCTGGGGCCTGAATCGCTCACACACGATTTTTGCTTGCGCAAACGTGAATCACTACCGTGCTAGCACAGTAATGCCAGTTGTCACTTTTTTAGGACCAATTTTGTGACCAATTATTTACCGTGATTGCACGGTTTCCCACCTGTTCGCTCTCCACTTTAATAAAGCAGTGATCTCGAGCCCCTTTTTTCCCTCATGGGATGAACGACTGGCGGAAGCTCCAAAACTGGCACCTCTGGATCCCTTGGACCTTTCGGCAGACTTGACGCCAGTGCTCGATAGTTGGCGCGCCCTGATTGATCCGGCCGGGTTAGGTAATTTTGAGCGTCGACTGTCCTGGGATGGAATTAACTTTGGTCATGCTGTGGCGATGTTGGCCCAGAACCTCGATACCGCTGGATCATCTCCATGGGTGCACAAGCTCACGAAAATTCGCTCTCAACTTTCAGAGCGATCGATTGATTTCGATCACAACGTTGGTGAAGGCGCGATTCCGTTTTATCATGTGTTGGCGCCGCTGGTTGAGCAGACCACTCGGGAATTTTTCGACAGCCTCAATCCGCTGACCACACTGATCCCCACTGCTCTCATGGAACAGGAACTGGTGAAAGTCCTGATTTCACGACTTTCGCACATGACCTCGAGGACTTTACTAGCCGCAGCCGGTGCACGCAGCTACCAGCAGTTTTGCAACGACACCTTGTCAGACGCTTTGGAGTCACTACTTGCCGAGTACCCGGGGATTGGTCGGTTGCTCGGAATTGTCACACTTCAATGGGAGAAAAATACGCGCTCACTCCTGGAACGAGTCCACCAGGATCGCGACACCCTGTTGAATACATTCGGGATTCCACTAAATGCCGGACTCTGCGGGCTCACCTTGGCACTCAGTGATCCGCACCGTGGTGGCCAAGAGGTTGCGGTTCTGTTTTTCTGCGAATCGCACTCCACTGATTCGCACCCCGGCTGGTCAGTAGTTTATAAACCCAAAGACATGCGTATTGAGGCGGAATTCAACGACTTCCTTGGCTGGATCAAGTCGCAACTGCCGGGAGAATCGCTCCGTCAAATAACCATTGCGGCGGTAGGGGAAACCCATGGTTACGCGGAATTCATTGAGCACATTCCGTGTGAGTCATCTGGACTTCCCGAGTTCTATGAAAATTCCGGCAGGCTACTTGGAATCATTTATATGGTTAACGGTTCAGATTGCCACACCGAAAATTTGATCGCCAACGGAACCGACCTATTTCTCATTGACGCTGAGACTATTTTCGACAGTGAACTTAGTAATTTTATTGAGACCGAGCCCTCAGTGATTGACGGCCTTCAAGACTCTGTACTTCGAATCGGAATGCTTCCTAATTGGCGCTCGATTGCAGTAGGTGCCCCACTGGCAGATTGGAGTGCACTTGGCATTGATTCAGCAATCAAGGCCACCGTTAAAACCCGTGGCTGGGTCAAGATCAACAGCGACGCGATGCACCTTGATGCTCATGAAATACCAGCGCGTGCACCAACTTCACTACCTGTCTCATTGGGTGTTGCTAACCCATTGTCTAACCATTTGGAAGAGATAATCAGCGGCTTTACACAGGTGTATAACTTGGTTCTTAATCCAGACATTCGCGTTGAAATTGCGCGACGTTTTCAACGTTTTCACGGAATTAACCGTCGAATAGTCATGCGCAATACGAGTACGTACGCCATTCTGTCCAGCCGAGCACTTCGACCAGAGTGCATGGCACAGCCGCTGCTTCGAGGAATTGAAATTGACAGACTTTCGAGGTCTTGGTTAATCGCTACAGAGCAGACAGCGCATTGGAAAATTTTCCATGAAGAACTACGGGCAATGGAGAACTACGACATACCGTATTTCGACTTTCCCCTTGGTTCGACTTCAATTAGGTCTGATTTCGGAGATATTGAAGGAGTGATCTCAAGTGAGGGAATACATGCCGCAACCTTGCGGCTCGAGCGGTTCTCCCCTTCAGAACTAGAGTGGCAAGCTCGGCTGATTCGTGGCGCATTTGCTTCGCGTGATTCAATTCATCAGGCTCAGCAAAGTTCGTCTGCGGAAATAGTTGAATTTACTGCCCTTACGCCTACACAGATTGCCAATCAACTCACGGACCTGACACTCAAGGACACCGCTGGCAATCCGACCTGGCTTGTGTTGGAGGCTCAAGGAAATGCAGATCACTTTGCACTGCAATCCATTTCGTTGAACTTGTACGGCGGTCGTGCCGGACTCATGGCATTTTTCTCAAGCCAACGTAGTGACGTCCAAGTCACTGAGGCGATGGTCGAGGTCGAGAGCCTGTTTACTCATTCACAGGATGGGGCGGCATTTCGAGCGGTGCGAGACAATGGGCTTGGCATTAATGGTATCGGTGGGGTTGCTCGACTCTATGAATACCTCGAGACCAATTCAAGCCTTGAACCTGGCAAAGCTGCAATATTCTGGGATGCCTTCAGTGAATTAGTCACCGAGCAACTCGTGGCACGGGATCGATCATTTGACGTCATCAGCGGTGTTGCCGGCAGCGCAGGGGCCTTAGCCCGTAGGTTCACCGCATTCGGTGAACCTGTAACCCGCAACGCCGTGGAATTGATCGCACATCACCTGATTAAGAACCTCACCGAAGACGGAAATTGGATCGGGCAATTCTCATCACGTGCCCTTAACGGCTTGGCCCACGGTTCAAGCGGTATCGGAATAGCTTTAATCGAAATAGGAGTTGCTTTAGAGAACACTGATTTCATAGATGCCGGCGCTCGAGCCATGTCTACCGAGTCAGCTGACTTCGTAGCCTCCGCGGGAAACTGGCGAGACCTGCGAGAGCACAATACAAAAGCTTCGGAAGACAAATTTATGTATGGCTGGTGCGCAGGGGCACCCGGTATTGCACTGACACGCATGCGCGCGCTGGAACTTGTTCCAGATCACAACGACGGACACATGTGGAGGCATGATTTAGCTCTCGCAGCCCACACCACAGCAAGCACCGGCGTTGTAGGACTGGACTCAATTTGTTGCGGCAACCTAGGACGGGCCTTAATTCTAAGTTACTTGGGTGACTCAACCGGCCAAGATCAATGGAATCTTGCGAGCAAAGAGTTGCTCGAAGCAATTCAATCTCGCGCAGCCAGCCTTGGCGGCTTTCGCATTACCGCCTTTGGTAGCCCCGAGCTACAAGCACCAAGCCTGTTTAAGGGACTTGCCGGCGTCGGTTTCGCGCTCAATCAGATTTCGGGGACCAAGCAGGATCGCATCGCCGCGCGTCACTTGTTCATCTAGTAAACATGCCACGGACAAGTATTAGGCGAGTTCACGTCAGGCGAGTTGACGTTCAGCTAAATCTTTGAAGTGACCCGGGATTCTCGTGAGTTCCTCATAGGTTCCCATCTGCGCTACGTGACCGTCGACTAACACAATGATTCGATCGGCACCGGCGATAGTAGACAGTCTGTGCGCGACAACTATTCGTGTCAGACGAAGGGTGTCCAGGAAGTCCACGATCACACCCTGTGTCACATTGTCCAAGGCACTGGTCGCTTCGTCGAGAACGAGCATGCGAGGGTTGGAAGCTAAGGCTCGCGCCAATAGGATCCGCTGACGTTGACCACCGGAAACTGAACCAGATCCGTCCACCACTGGAGTGTCTAGGCCAAGCCCCATGGCGCGAACATCTGTTGCCACGCTGGCCCATTCAAGTGCTTCCCACACCTGCTCGCGACTGAGCCCTCTGCCCATGTCAATGTTGGCAAAAATTGTTCCGGGTAATAATTTGGAAGATTGCAGGACACTACCGATTTGTCTGCGAAGTGATGGTCGATCCAGTGAGGCCATGTCCATTCCGTCCACCGAAATAACGCCGGACTCTGGTTCTTCCAATCCGAGCAAAATACGCATGAGAGTGGTTTTCCCACAACCCGATGGCCCGACAATTGCGACATGCTCCCCTGGGTTAACGGTAAAGCTGATTCCGTTCAGAACTGGCTTAGTGGCCGGATCGTAGCGGAAATTTATGTCACTAAAACTGACTCCTCCACTGATTCTGCCCGGTGACACTCCCTGCCCGAACCCTTCGGGTTCGCTTTCCAGCACTGGTTTCACTTTGCGTAAAACAGCTTGTCCGTTGAGCAGTGCGCTAGCGGCAATGGAGGTGGCGCCCAGTGTCGTGGTGGCGATTGCCGTGGCAGTTTGAGCGGTAACGAAATCCCCGAAACTTGCTCCCGTCGCACCAGACACTGCCACAATCACAATCAGTCCAATTATCGGCCAGGCGGCCAATACAATCCCTTGGATTACCATCAGTTTGCGCAGGGACAGATCAGCCGAAGTCAGTAGGGCCTGCACACTTGCCCACCTTTTGAAGGCCCGGCCTTGCGCACCGGAAACTTTTATTCGGTCAACCGCCCCAAGAGTTTCCATCAGGCGACCGGTAGCCGCTGAACTTGCCGAAACGCGTTCATAGGTGAGTTTTGCCCCGAGTTTGGTGAACCAAAGGTTGACCGAAAACTGAATTACTAACAAGATTGTGATTGACAGCAGTAGCGCTGAACTGGTCGTGGCGATCGCTGCCAAGCCACCAATTATCGTGACAGTGTCGATCAAGGCGATAATCGTTGCATCAGGCACGGCCGTTGCTGAAGTTGAGACAGCAGTGGACTGGGTCATACGTTCACCGAGGGTAAATTTGTCATGCCAAGTGGCACGCTGACGCATCATGCGGTCCCACACTGCACCAATTGCAATTGCTGAACCGCGAATCCTAATTCGAAGTAAGGCCAAGCTTCGAACTATTTCCCAACCCGTTGTGGCCAACAGAATCAGGATTAATGCGCCAACGGCCGTGAAGATTGAAGTAGGGGTGACTTCCGAGATTGAATTGGCTAACTGCCCTAAAATATAGGGAGTAAAAAACGCCATCGCGGCAATTCCGACTGTCAACACCACCAGGGTTACCAGATCACTGCGTGATCGCGCGGACGCTAAGCGAATCAATGCAGAAAGCCCACTCGGTTCAGGGGGAAGGATCGGTACGATCTCGGTGGCAGAGCGGGATAGCCCCGAAGCGAATTCGGAATCAACCGCAATCGGCTTATGTGGCTCCGCGGCAGTAAATGCTTCCCACTTTCGACCTTGCCAAATCAAGGCGAAGTAGTCGCCCCGTTCACTCTTTGCCACAAGTGGTGGCCCTTCAAGTTCCCACCAGCCCGCTTCCAAAGTGACGTCTCGCGAGCGAGCAGCTGCATGTGAGGCCACTATCGAAATCGGGTTTCGACCGGTTGCAACTTCAATCTTTGCCGAATCCCAAGCGCCGTCAGTGAGCGTAAGCCCGGTGGCTTGAGCCACTCGAAAACCGCAGGTCAATGCAGCGTAATCGCGCCCCCGTGGGATCTCCTGTGAATTGACCTCTCCAATAACCGCGCCCGCGAGCGAGTCGATACCAGCCTGAACACTCTGCGACATAACGAAATCTGCTTCTTGCACGGCACTTTGTCGTTTCTCGTCGCGAGTGCGCTGAGAATCAATTATTGCCGCACACAACAACCCTCCCATTAGGTCACTCGCGGCCACCCACTCCTGGGGATTCTGGGGTGCTGCAGCGTCCAGAATCTGGCAGCGAAGCCCGCTGGTAAGCCACACACCACGGGTGATCGGCACGGCCACATCCAGGACCCCGATATGCCCTGAGGCCCACCCGCAATATGTTGCCGTCCCCGACGTGACTTTTAACCAACCCAGGATTTCTTTGTTGTGGGCCGGGACCGAGTCGCTTCGGGTCACAACGTTTTCACCTGGAGCGAGTCGAAGCTTTTCACCGTTGGGCGCAATAACCTTTTGCACCCAGCGCCCTGCCAGAGCGATCTCACCAACCCGATAGAACCAATGCGAAATTGCTTCGGTGCCAGAATTTTCGATGAACTGCGAGCTGGCGTGCACCTCCACGATTGTGCCTTGGGTGCCGGCGATCAGCAGGTGCGATTCACCCGGGACCCTGTCGGCCCCCATGACCACTTCGCCTTCGGAGAAGTCACCAACCGGAAGCCTGCGCCCTTCTGGGTTAACAACGAATAACAGCATGGTTCCAGAGACACACTTGTAAACGAAACCTGATTCAACGCCTTGAGTTTTCTCCCCTGACACGTTGAGAACTTGCGGGGTCATCCGGAATTCACCAAAGCGAAATACGTGCCCTCTGCCGCCATGAGTTCTTCATGTGTTCCTCGCTCAACAACTTCGCCAACTTCCAGAACAACGATTTCGTCACTGTCTCGAATTGTGGAAAGGCGATGCGCGATTACCAAGACGGAGATTCCACGGCGCCGAATAGCTTGATCAATGAGGGTTTCCGTTGGCGGATCTAATGCACTTGTTGCTTCGTCGAGCACCAAAATCCGCGGATTGCGAGCCAGGGCTCTAGCGATCTCAAGTCTCTGACGTTGGCCACCTGAAAGGTCAGCCCCACCCTCGGAGAGCACCGCCTCAAGTCCCCCCGGCCTAGCAAGTACGTCTTGTGAGAGTTGTGCGTCGGCGAGTGCTTGAATCACGGATTCGTCCGTGACTTCGGGGTCCCACAACGTGACGTTGTCTCGAATTGTGCCGGCAAAAATTGTTAAGTTTTGGTCAACGAGGGCAATTGAGTCAGTGAGAACCGCCTGAGAATGTTCCTCGCGTGGAAGGGAATCAATGAGGATTTCCCCTGACCACGGTTGGTATAAATCACTGACCAATTTGGAGATCGTGGACTTTCCACAGCCCGAGGGACCCACCAACGCAACCCGACCTCCAACTGGTAGATGAAGGTCAAGGCCCTTGATCACCATCGGTGCTAGGGAGCTGTAACCAAAACTGATATTCCGCAATTGCACATCGCCCACAATGTCGGCGGGCACGAGCCCAGTGGGAATCGGCCTCAATGCAAGTGGGGAGTCGAGTACGTCGTCGACTTGGTCAAGCGCTGGGCGAAGGAGTTGAACCTGTGCGAGCATGCTGACGATTTGGGCGAGTGGACCCACCAACATTGCGGTCAAAGCAATAACCGCGAAGAGTGCACCCGGCTCTAGCCGACCTTGGGAAATCTCAAATACAGCCAGACCCATGATCACAATGTTTGCCAGTGCAATGAGGAACGTGGGTACTGAACTTATGACCAACATGCGCATGGCTACCTTTTGCTCAGCCTCCAATTGCCGGTTAGTCGCGGCAACACCACGCGCGATCATCCCGTCCTCTGAGCCCGCAGCCTTAATGGACTCAATTTGGGAAAGGGAAGAAGCCATTACCGCTCCAGCCTCCACGGTTTCTACGACAACTTTTGCGGCTTCGTCTTTTGCCTTATTCAACGTTCCACGAATGAGCACCAACGTCAGAAGCCCAATCACTAATGCTGTTGCGCCAATGGGAACGTTGATCAGGAATAGAACAGTGAGTGCAGCCAAACTTGTCAACACTGCCGTTCCCAAGGTCAGGGTCAAGGCGCTGACACCAGCGCTCATTCCGTCAATGAGCAAGGCTCTCTGAGTGGTTACAGCCGCACCCCTTTGCGCGTGAAATGAAGCCGGAAGTTGGAGGAGCCGCTGTACCATTGAAGCGGTGAGCCTTAGGCTAATTTTTGTCGAGAGCCGAATTGAGAGAGCACCTTGCAGCGCCTGCAACGTTGAAGAAATACCGAGTGCAAGGACCAGTCCGATCAAAGTTGAAACCGCGGTTATGCCCACAAGTCCGTTGAGATTGTTCCCGTACAAGGTCAATACTTGTGGCATCAAAAGTGTAGGGATGAGTAGCAATAGTCCAATGACTACTGCGGCGAATACCGCTGGCACTATGTGACCTGACGCTGCTACCAGGCGGCCCAATACACCCGGGCGTTCGCCAGACTTTTCAAACTCCTCACCTGGCGTCAGTTCCAGAGCGATTCCGGTGAAACTCTTATCAAATTCGTCTGCGGAAATCTTGACACTTCCCTTAGCGGGATCATTTACGTACCAACCGCCGGGATACCAGCCTTCGACAACCAGGTAGTGATAGAACTTCCAGTGAACGACCAAAGGAAATGTCAGAGTCTTCAGGGCCTCTGGTTCGCGCTTCAGCGCACGAGTCTGTAGCCCAAAACTGCGGGCTGCAGATACAACGTTCTTGGCTGTGGCTCCGTCCCGTGAGACGCCACAGGCAACGCGTAAAGCATCTAGTCGTTCAAATCGGCCGTAGTGAGCAAGCACCATGCCTAAACTTGCGGCACCACACTCGGTTGACTCCATTTGGAGCATTGTGGGTACTTTCACCCGGTGGTTTCGTGGAGCGCTCACCCCACATTCACCAGCTGATTGAGTAGCGTGCGTTCGGACTCAATAATCTCGGCGTTAACGGAGGATCCAGCATCGAGTTGTTCGTCTAAAGTGACGTCAATCATGATCATGGGTGTCTCCGCGGGAAACTCCGATCCCGTGCGCTCGGATGCGATTTCCGCGGGAATTGGCGCACTATCAATGTGGGACACCTCACCAGTCCGAGTTCCCGCCGAACTGGAAATCTCAACTACTTGACCAAGAGCAACCCCGGCTGCATCGCTCTCTGGCAGAGCAATCAGCACATTGCTTTCACTTCCAGCGGGCAAGATGCTCATGACGGCTTCTCCCGCCGGGCTCACGCGGCCCAATGTTCCAAGGATTTGCCACACGGTTCCGTCGACGGGTGCCACAATCGACACTTGGTCACCACCGGGAATTACCCCTTGACCGAGAACTTGTCCTTCAGCGACCAATTGTCCTTCGTTCACGAGAACTTGCGCGAGCAATAAGTCAGTTGGAGCCGCAGCGACAGCGATCCCGTCCGACTGCACAACCCTCCCAGCGGCGGAAACCGAAGAGATCTGAGTAACCCCTCCCGCGTAAACCAGTCCACCTGCTAGAACCAGCACGACAGCGATGAGTGAAATCCACAATTTGCGGGAAGTGATCGGGAGCAGGTTGTCCAATTGGGTTGGAATATCAATTTGTTCCAACGCTTTAACTCTAAAGAGATTTGATCCGGCTCTTGGCCCTTGTTCCGGTTTTTCCTCGACGGCATCAAAGATCGCGTTTAACACGTCTGATTGACGTCTGCCGTTTCCTTCACTCTGGTCAGCCATGTGAGATCTTTTCTGCTCGCTTACATAGTGCGGGTATTCTACTTAGTGCGGGAATACGAACCGATGGACTACATGCTAATTGGGCCACAGTTAGTCTTCCACCAATCCCCTGCTCCACTTACTGCTTCAAGGTCAGATTCCGATAGCTCAGGATTCGGGTCAGCGTTGGCATTATTCGCTCGCGATCCGGTCAATTGGATTCCGGCTGCAACTCGAATTGCACTTTCATCGACATCGAATCCGTGATTTGCTGCAATTTCAATGGCCGACTCAATGCTCGTTGCACCGCTTATGGCCTCTGAGAAAAGTGGACTCGTTGCCATCCGGTTGTAGAATCGCAACTCTTCACTGTTACTCATTAACGCAGATTCCTTTGGCTTGGGCCATGTCAATATTCCTCTACTGTGAAATTACTTCCACTGCCGCGCGAATCTCGGCAGACCATGGGTGATCTGGGCTTGTGATTGAGAACAGGCCCTCCGAGGCGTTTTGCACTACTTCTTCCGCGAGGGGAAGGACGGCGGCGACGTCCGCTGCGTAGACCTGTTTCATTTGCTCGCGTAGGTCTTCCTTGTCAATATTGGAGGGAACTTTATTGATGATCAAGTAAAGCTCAGGGACTCCGAGTTTGCGCGCAACATCAACGGTGACCGCTGTGCCTTGGAAGTCTTGGCGATCTGGGCGCATCAGAAGAAGGAGAACGTCACTGATCGTGATTGACAACAATGTTTCCTCGTTCAGACCCGGGTGAGTGTCAATAATCAAATAGTCCAAATCAAGATCTTTTGCCAGATCACGGAAACCGTCGTTGAGGGTTCCCACGTCGTAGCCTTCACGCAGCACGCGGGCAATGTCACCGGACTTCATACTTGAAGGGACCAGGTACAGCGCACCACCGTCTGCGACGGTTACATTGGGCGCAATTCGGTCGGTGACCTCATGTGCAGCGTCTTTGATCGGGATTTTGCCCCACAAATAGTCATTGAGGGTGTTGTCCAGATCGTCCGCGAAACCAAAGAGCACGTGGATTCCGGGGCTTTGGATGTCGGTGTCAACCACTGCAACCCGGTTGCCCATAGCAGCTAATTGCGCCGAAATATTCGAACTGGTATTGCTTTTACCTGTTCCACCACGAAATGAGTGAATCGAAACGACCTTGGTCACGAGCTTCTCCTTGAATGTTGGCTAGCAAACTTCACTATTGGCTGGGAACAACTATTGATTGGGAACATTACTCTGCATTTTATGTTGCCCTGCACAGAGGCAATACCGTGTTTACACGGGCACACGAAGCGCCCATTAACCCAAGAGATCAAAGAGCGACTCCGTTCCACTCTTAATGGCGCGTTTCTGCTGGACACGATATTTGCCATTTTCTTCGGCAATCGCTCCGTCCGAGAGCAATAGAGCGAAGGCTTTCTTGATCTGTTCGGGCGAAATACCCGGAAGGAGCGGAATAAGTTCAATTTCCGATGAAGGTCCGTTTCTCAACAGCGCGGCCACAATTTTCCGTTCTACGGGGGATCGGTCCAGGAGTCCGGTGACCCCGACCGCAATTGCTTCCCGGCTCAGAGTGCGAACAACACAGTTTTCTAGCGCGATCGCGCTCTCAGTGCGACGCTCACCTACGGTCAACCGGAGATCGCCGCAATGGGCACCAGGTCCGATCACGGCTACGCGGTGTGCATCTCCATCTGTGTCGTTAACGTTCACTTCGATCCGGCCAGAGATCAGGAACACGATTCGATCTGCTAATTCGCCACCGCGGTAGATGTAATCCCCGGCCTCGTACTTCTCCGTTACAAGCCTTGCTTGTAGTGCGAAGGCAGACTCCCCTTCCAAGCCCAACACAGACAGATCCACTTCTGACGCATTGAGCCTTCTTTCCCAGATTTCCGCATATTGAGGTTGCTCGATCAGCAAGGTTTGATGCTCACCAATAAGTGGGCCCGCCTGAGAGTGGAAAACTATCGATTCGGTCCAAGGGACCTGCTCACTCACCTTGAGTGCGAAAAGGACCCGAGGGATGTTGAACTGTGCAGCCAGTTCTCCCAAGTGAAGGTCCGAGTCGGGGTCTGAAAGCGCCAACAAAGGGCCCAGCAGCAACGCCTTTGGTTCCTGTCCGATCGCTATTGCGATAGCGAGCCTCTGTCGATCGTTGACGGTCAGCATTGACAAACTCGTCTTTATTGAAATCGAAGCTTGGTCCAGGGGGTCTCCAAAGTCCAAACCAACTTTTTCGCATATCTCCTGGAATGATTCGACGCTGCACTTCAAGCCGGACCCTGCTGCCAAATCTTCAACACTGACATCAAGTGTCAATGGATTGGCAGGAACAAAAAGTGAGTGCTCACCCAGAGTCCTAGCCATACTTTCCAACACAATTTCAACGTCAATTGAAGTGGGAACCACAACACCGGTGACACCGGGAGGAATCGTCTCCGGGGTCAACGACTTCATATTTGCATCAATTAATGCGTCTGTTGCCTTCCAGTCAAGGATTTGTTGGATCCGGGCAATGCTGGCCCCCGCTAGCTGAACCGACCGAATCCAACCTGGGAGTGATTCAAGTCCGCGAACGACCCCTTCGATATACAACAGTGAGGCAGCAATGACCCCAACGTTTTCTGCAGAAGGTCCCACCGCAACGACCACTACGACAAAAAGTCCCAGTAGGCCAGCGGTGTGCGCAGCCGTATGCATTCGAGCAGCCAGCACTCCCACATGGTGGGCAGTGTTCGACAGGGCAATCAAACGGGCATCAAACCTGTCCTTAGCCCAGTTAATGAGTTCAAGACCGTTGAGTGGCCGCGCTGAAATTATTGCCTCGTCGACACTTGTTGCCACCATGCTTAATTCGGTTAGGCGCACCTGATCCAATTGGAAAAGACGCCGGGAAATCACAAATCGTAGAGCGAGGAAAACTGCGGTGGCCAAAATCATGACGATTCCCGCAGGGAGGGAAATAAACGACAGCAGGATCAAACTTAAAATTATGCGAAGAACCCCGGGAATTCCTTCGGCCAAGGATTTTTCAACCGCCACCTGCACGTTGTCAACGTCACCGGTATGCCGGATAGCAATTTCGGTCCGCGAAAGTTCATCACTATTTTCGACAAGGGCCGAGTCGTACATTTCCTCCCGAATTTTCCTCGCGGTCGCGATAGCCAACCTGTCAGCTCGTAAAATTACCAAATAGTTGACAGCAAGTTGAATAATGATCAGTACTGCCAAAGCCACGATTGGTTCGGTATGCCACTCCCCTTCTTCCAAGAGGTGTTCCACGCGCAAAGGGATGATCGACTGGCAAAACAGCACAATGACTATTCCGATACCGAGCACAACTAGTAGCGAAGGGAACCTCCGCAGGAAACGTCCAGACCACATGAAAAAGTGAGGGGAAACTTCCTT
>DKME01000129.1:0-8150 GCA_002469525.1 Actinobacteria bacterium UBA7422 | reverse complement strand
CACGGGGATCACATCGTCTGAATGTGCAATGTGAAGACCGTTTCCCCGTTGATCCGCTGCAGACTCCACTCACCGGGGTAGTGCGCACAGAGTTCATCAAAAAGATTCGACCCGAGCCCGGGTAGGGCCAACCGTGAGGGACCTTGACCGTTGTCTACACATTTCACCGTCCATAATCCTTGTGATTCACTCACTAAAACAACAAGTTGGGTGGCCTTGCCGTGTCGTTGAGCATTCACTTCACACTCCTGCACAACTCGTTGTAATTGAGAGGTGATCTGTTGACTTCTTTCGAAAAGGTCACCCCACGAAGAGTCATCTTGGATTTTTAATCCTGTCTGAGCCTCGGGGACGGGCAACTGAGGGCTTTCCTGCGGCAGAAGGGCTTGAATCAGACGCAGCTCGATACCCGGGATCGTGACCGAACACAACTCACTTAACTCATTAAGTGCCTCTTCACGCCGGTCCAATCGAAATAGGAGTGCAATCGCCGACAGGCGACCTTGAATCGTTCTGTGCAATGCCTCCGACAGGTACCGATCTGTCTCGTCGGCGCTGGCCAATAGCTGAACTCGTTTTCGATTCGAGGCGGCGATTGCAGACTCCAATAATTCCACGTCCCTATCCTGTTGATCGAGATAGCCACGGGTTGCCGCAAAAAGCAGGCCTACCACAGTGAATTTCAAGAAGCTTCCCAGCATTCGCACCAGCCCAGCAACGAGCAATGATTTCTCAGGGGCGATTATGTACACCGCTAAGTTGTTCACCAGACCGCTCAGAATCCCCAGTGCCACCCAAAACGCCACAACTTGCCATGGCTTTGGTGAAGTAAACCTGTATCGAGCAAACAGGTGCAGCGGCAAACCGATAACAAGTGGAATCACGATTCCAAGTACCGTCAAAAGAATAAAGGGGCGCTCTGCATCCAATGGCGAGGATCGCAAGACATTGAAATTAATGGGACTTGTCATAACCGCGGAAAGCAGAATCAGGCTCAAAGGCACATAGGGTGGAAGCGTGAGAAAAGTCTTGACTTCATGCCAATTCAGAGGCAGCCGACTGGATTTCCCAACTACCGGTGCTTCTTCCAGGTCTTGCACCTGACCCAATAAGGGAGCATGCAACACCATGGTTGCTATAGCCGAATCACACCTCACTGCGAGGCCTGCCACTTGGGCAATTGGATCAAGTTGCGTAAAACACTCAACCCCTGCGGCAGAGATTAATAACGTGGCGTTCTCCACCCGGAGATCCACCTCGACGAAGTTCCTCTTGGGTGTCAGTTCTTGAATCCATCGAAAAATTTGCTGGCGAACATGCTCGTCAACAAGAGCACCTTGAGAATCTTGATACTTTAATTCCTCAGACATTCTGACTTGAAATACCGGGCCAAGGGAACGAATCGCAGGAGCAAGCCCCACTTTCACCGTCACCGGATGCAACTGATGTGAAAGAGGACGCATTTCCTTCGCTTGAAAGAGTTCTAACTGCTGTGCCAATTTTTCAGAACTGTACTTTTCGTTGAGCTTGAGGACCCGATAAAGGGGCCTGCTGACCTTGCTGTGAATCGTGGACTGGTAGTTCAGGAACCTTCTGTGTTCTGCCGCTTCCACGAGCTCATTTAGGTCTTGCTCAGCGACTAACGTATTTTCGAGTTGATTGCTCACCCGCGTCGCAGCGCGAGCTGCACCAATCGTATTCGCCACGATCCATGCAAATCCGCTAAAAACTGAAGCGTACGCCAAAAAGGACACGTAAGCCTCTAGCCATCTGTGACCGCCACCGATCGAATTGAGAACAATAGCCGTTGAAAGCCATGAAGGAGCGAAGGCAGCGATTGCGTAGAGCAAAACCAGCGCCATCTTGGTTGTTGCACGGAACTGAAGCCGAAAGCCCAACTCCCGAATCAACATCGAGCTAATAAGCGCCATGGGAACAGCCGCCAGCACCCAACCTGAACCACTGCTCAATGGTGAGAGATCGTTGATCTCGAGCACAAGTGGAATAACAAGGGAGAAGAAAAGGGTTCCGCCCAGAGTCGCAAGAATTGAGGTTCTAGTCCACGAACTCCGATTCGCGGTTGTGGAACTCATTTAGTCCTGGGAGCCAGATTGAAGTTCTGACCACGTCTTTGTCACCGTGTTCTCGAGGTACGACAGCACCATAAGCACGCGCGGGTTGATCCCGTCGACCTCTTCGCGGAGATCAATGTTGGTAATAATGTCCGAAATCACCGACTCGACGCTGCGAAGTGTCAATCCCAGGTCCTCGGCGATTCTCTTATTTGACCAGCCTCGAGCTATTCGACTCAACACGTCAAATTGTCGTGGTGTCAATCGATCTAATGGCGACTCTGACATGGACTGAAGTTCGTCAATGAGTGCGTCATCGATCAGCATGTTTCCTTGGGCTGCATTCATGACCGCGCGCCCAACCTGGTTCACATTCGACACGCTCATTTTGAGTAGGTAGGCCCACCCTCCGCTGACGTCCTGTGGGATTGAGCTCAACACACTGGGCAAAGCAAGATTGGAAAGAAGAACGACACCCCTAATGGGGGTGGTTCTACGAAGTTCAACGCCAAGATTTGGCCCGCTAACCCCTTCACCCAAATCAATATCCGTTACCAGCACGTCGGCTTCAATATTGGGCATTGCCGCTAAGCACTCTTCGCCGGTGGCAAATGAACCAACAACGGTGGTCCCAGGAATGCGGGACACGATCGCTCCCACGAGTAAATCACGAAAGAGTGGTTCGTCTTCCACCACAACCAAACGCAAATCCTCCATGGGTTCAGTATCCAACTGCTGGTTGTGCAGGTTCACAACTGGGGAACTTAGCCCAATCGGTAGTCTGTGCTCACCGTGATTCCACGGTAGCGCCAAGCACAAACCTCGAACACACTCCTTGTAATTGCATTTCAATCAATAGGAAAGTAGAAGGAATTCATGCTTCGTCACACCATTACCGCAGTTGTTGCGGCATCACTCGCCTTGGGGAGCACAGCACTCGTTGCTCCCGCTGCTTCGTCTGTGGAAAAGACAAATAAGTTAATTATCGCCGTTGAAGCACCTCTGACCGGAGACCTGGCTTCACTTGGAACCGACATGCTTCGCAGCGTGCGAATGGCAGCAGACCAGGTCAACGCTCAGGGCGGTGTCAACGGCCAAATGGTGAAAATCGTCGCAATCGACGACAAAGGCGATCCGGCATTTGCCCTAAGCTCGGTGAAGAAAGCAAAAAAAGCGAAGGCTAAAGCCGTAATTGGAATCTACAACTCTTCAATTGGAGTGATAAATCTCAGCGAGTACCTCAAGGCCAAAATCGTGCCCCTGCACATGACCTCAAGTAATGACACTGACGGCGAAGGCGTGACACTTAACCCGAAAAACGACCAAATCGCTCCGGTTGAATTTGATTACGTCTCAGGTCTTGGAGTTAAGTCCGTCGCAATGTTGGTCGATCCTTCCACCTATACGCAAGGAATGGCAGATCGGCTAAAAAATTCATTACAGGGCCAAGGTGTCACCGTCACGGAGATTGCAGTTCCAGAAGGAACGAACGATCTCACAAGTGAAGTGACTCAAGCAATTGCGACAGGTGCAGACCTGATTTACAGCAGCACCTACTACCCAGAAGGTTCACAGATTGCAACAATTCTCAGCGCATCCAACAGTTCTGCGAAATGCCTCATGGGTCTCGCCAACGTTGATCCCGCATTCGTCACGCAAGCAGGCGTCGCCGCATCACAGCGCTGTTCCTTCAGTGGCATTCCAGCTGCAAGTCAAATGCCAGGTGCCAAAGCAGCAAAGTTCGTGAAACAATACGAACGCAAATACAAGAAGACCCCTGGCGTCTGGGGAATCTTCACCTATGACGAAGCAAAACTGCTCTTTGAAACTATGGAGAAAACTGGCAAGTCTTCCTTTGCCGCAAACCTCAATTCACTGAAGAAGACAAAAAACTACAAGGGTGCCAGCGGTGTGACCACGATCAACAAAAAGACCGGTAATCGCGAAGTGGTTCCCGTGTACATCTTGACTGTCGACAACAACGGCACCTACCAGGTCCAGAAGTAGTACGATGAAAAAGACAATCGCCATTCTTGCAAGTCTGTTTCTAGCAGCCACCGCGTTCGTGGCTCCCACAGCAACTGCAGCCCCAACCTCCCAAGAGCTCAAGGGAACTTGGGTTGGCACCTATGGTGGATATGAAGGCTCTGGGAAGGCCAAGGGCGGGCAGCAACGCATGGTCATCACGGCTGTCCATGGTGGTGTTGCTAAGGGATACTGGCAAAGCCGCCACGTCGGTGACAAGTGGAGTAAAAAAACCCCGATGCACTTAACCAGTTACTTCACCAGTTCCTATGACGGTAAAAGCGAGTACTACATCGCTGGAACCGACCTTTATGGAACCTATGTTGGCAAGCTTGCCGAGAACGGTGAGCTCGTTCTGTCGTACACGCAGGTTGACCACCGCCAGTTGAACTTGCAGATCGTGGCGCGAAAGAAGTAACACAGACGCCTCGTTCACATTGTGAAGCCCCGTCACCGATCTACTGGTAACGGGGCTTCACGCATTACTTACTCGCGTCCTGAACCAACCACTTGCGCTCTTGGCATTTCGGTTGTGGAACAAAGCATTGGGATTATGACCTTCGTGACGGCACCCAATAGCCCTGGAAACGCGACCATGACCGGTCATTGATGTACAAACGGTGTCATCTGATGAAATAGCGCAGTGGCCGACCTGTTGTTTTCCGTGATCCCGCTCGGGATCGGAGCAGCGTTCACTCCTTCGCTATTCGCGCTTCAACTCTTAATCGTGGGAAATGACCCCTGGCGCACGAAAGCTCTCGCCGCTTTCCTTGGCTCTGCAGTTGCATTCGGCATTGCGGTCACCATCCTTCTGCTCGGGTTCGCACAGCTACCCACCACTGGGAGCAGTACGGACCTACTCGACGGAGTAATCCGGCTTGTCGCAGCTGCGTTACTTGGTGCAGCCGCAATTTACTTCTTCATTCCCCACCCTGGAGTGCAATCAAAAGTACGGGCGAGTATCGAGCACCGAGTCACCCGCGCCACACCCATCGACTTCTTTGGAATCACTTTTGTTTTGAGTATCAAAGACTTCTCGTCATTCATCTTGATAATCCCCGCTATGCACGACATTGCGGTGGCTAATGTTGACTGGCCGATCAAGGCAGCAGTGACATTACTTGTTTTTGCCCTCGCCCTCTCTGCGCTTACTCTTCCGCCATTATTGCGAACAGCACTTGGAAACCCTGGCAAAGAATTGCTGACGAAAATTTACACTTTCACCATGAACCGGCAATTCATAATCATGGGTGTCGTGTTCACATTACTCACGATTTACCTTGTGATCTCTGGGATCAACTCGCTCTAAAGCGATTCAAGAAACCTTGACCTTTTCTACGACTTGCACTTGAGGTAACGGGGTTAACGGCGGTGAAGGCTTGTTGGCCGTTGCTGGTCCGTCCGGCGTTCCCCACACCATTACTTCGTCGGGGCACACTTGGGTCACTTTCATGGAGTACGTGCCTTTTTTCTTGGGCCACGAAATGTTCATGGGCAGAAAGAACGGCTGATTAAACGGCTGCGGCGCGCCGAGGTTGTCCCAGGTTATTTGTTGGCCACCTTTGGCCGTGCGCTTCACTTTAGACTTCCAGCCGTCAACTTCTTTGGGTGTGATCTTGCCCCATGGTTTGCCCACGTAGGCAATCACTTGGATGGTACCTGTCCCGGATCCCGTGCAGCCGTGTTGAATCTCCATGGTCATGTCACTTCGTTTGCCGGCCACGGCGTCGACTCCGTTAAGTTCAATAATTGCGTGAGCGTTAGCCGAGAGCCCCGATCCTGCGAAAACAATTAATGCTGCTGCGAGTACCGATTTCCCATAAATTTTCCCTGTAAGCACCTCTTGACCCTAACACCCCGGTGAGGTTGCCAAACCGCTTTTCCATGGGTGCAGTTCGTCAACCCACAGATGCATGACAACCTTCCCTGTCGTTGCCGCTCGAACGTGACCGCCTGAGTTGGTGTCTTGGGCGATTGCGTGCAAGTGCAGGCCGGGGATCAGGTCTGCACTTGTTGTGTCTGGGAATCTGAAACCGACAAGCGACCCGCTCCAGACATCGAATGGAAATCGTGTTTCATGATCAATGACTTCTGCCAGAGGTTCGTGGGCGTAGGTCGGCGCAGCCACGGTACGAAGCACCACGTCCGTGAAGGTCCCCACAATTTCAATTGCACACACAACTTGCTCGTGATCCACGTGAGCAATTTCAAGGTATGCATCCACCACGTGAATAAGATTTTCCAGACTTACCCCAGCGTTCACTGCCACTTTGTGCTGAACTCCCCCGCGTGCTGCAATTCCAAAGGCAATCCCTTCATGTGATGCAACAACGCGCGGTTGCCCGTCCACTGGAACAGCCCAGGTGACCCCGTTCAGACTCACCACTTCACCTTCGAGATCGTGCATCACACCGAGCCCAAGTCGGCTCCCGTCGAATTCGTCTCCCACTGTCACACTCGTTGAGTAGTCACCTTGAAATAGCGCACCCGCGCCCCGCGGCTGCACCACCTCACCCATCTCACTAAAACTGGAGTATCGATGGGCAGCCAGAACGTCATCATGCATTTGAGCACACTACTCCACTGCGTAGCATTACCTCGTGCCCCGACTATCGGATTTTGCCTTCGACCACATAGTTGTTGGCGGCGGTGCAATGGGTTCTGCGACCGCATGGCAACTCGCTAAGCGCGGTCGCAGTGTGTTACTCATTGAACAATTCACAAGCAAGCACTTAGTTGGTAGTTCACACGGCGGGACCCGCATTTTCCGTTTGGGTCACCAGCAAGAGGTGTATACCTCGCTCGGTATTTCAGCCTTGCAGTTGTGGCGTGAACTTGAAGCCGAGTCTGATACTTCACTGCTGGAATTGATCGGTCACGTTGATCACGGCCCTGTAGAAGTGATCGCTGACATTGAAGAAGTTCTTAACACCAATAATCTCGACTCCACTCGTATGAGCCCAGATGCGGCTTCAGAGCGTTGGCCCGGAATGGTTTTTGACACGCACGTGCTCTTTAGCCCGGACGGCGGGAGGGTGTACGCCCAGCGAACCGTTGACACACTCTGGAAACAGATAGTCAAACTCGGCGGAGAAATCCTTCCCAACACTGAAGTTCTCGAAATCAAAATTGAAGGCGACAACGCGTTCGTGGAAACCGCAACCCAGACATTTCGCACTCAATCTGTTGTGGTTGCAGCGGGTGCATGGGTTCCACTCCTAGTTGCAGGCTTGGTCAATATGCGCCAACTGACACCAATGCGAGCACAGCCAACACATTTCACACCGAACCCAGAGTTCGACGATATTGATCTATGGCCCACTTTCATTCACCGCGGAATCAGTTCAGAGCCACAGAACGACACAATGTGGTATGGACTGTGGACACCTGGCGAAGGCGTAAAAGTTGCACCCCACAACGTACTCGATCCGCTTGACCTCGAAGACCGCAGTTTTGAAGTCAACGCCCAACACGAGCAGGAAACCCAGCAGTACGTCACAGATTGGTTACCCGGTCTTGACCCGAACTCGGCACACTCAACAACCTGCATTTACACCACCGATGCCAACGAAGATTTCATTCTTGACCGTCAAGGACCGATCACCGTGTGCTCGCCATGCTCTGGTCAAGGATTCAAGTACGTGCCGGCAATCGGAGCGATTACGGCCGACCTCGCTATGGGTGGCACTCAAGCCGTTACGCAGTGGCGATTAAGCGAATGAAAGATGGGTCGAAATCCGCACATTAACCGTCTTCACGCTATGTCTAACTGCGTTGGTGTGCGGGCCAAATGCAGCCTTTGAGTGCCTCTAGATATGCATACTTGCGTTCCGGTGTGAGGGGTTGTGCGCTCCTACGCGGTTTCCATGGGGGAATTGACAGTTCATGGTCAAAAGATGGCTCAGCATGCCGTGCTCTACTAACTGTGCGGATTGGATCCAATCACGCTAGAGGGGAACCGGGTAATTCGACATGAAAGTGGTCAAAAACCGAGGCAAAATCCGCACAGTTAATCCAGTGCCCAGTAAGCCAATGTCCAGTAATCCAATGTCA
>DKME01000134.1 GCA_002469525.1 Actinobacteria bacterium UBA7422 | reverse complement strand
GCGGTCGTCGACTGGATGGTCACTCAGTTTAAGAACGGTCACGGTGTTGACTTGTCCAAGGACAAAATGGCAGTGCAGCGTTTACGTGAAGCAGCTGAGAAGGCGAAAATTGAACTCTCCAGTTCAACCGAAACCTCAATCAACCTGCCTTACATCACTGCAAGTGCTGAGGGCCCCCTTCACCTTGAAGAGACGCTCAGCCGTAGCAAGTTTGAGTCGCTGACAGCAGACTTGCTCAAGCGGACCAAGTCACCGTTTGAAGCAGTCGTCAAGGACGCTGGCGTAAAGATCAGTGACATTGACCAGGTCGTACTCGTTGGTGGATCAACTCGGATGCCAGCAGTCGCAGATCTGGTAAAAGAGATGACCGGCAAAGACGCGAACAAGGGTGTTAACCCCGACGAGGTCGTGGCAATCGGTGCAGCACTTCAAGCTGGTGTACTCCGCGGTGACGTGAAAGACGTGCTTCTCCTTGACGTAACTCCACTTTCCCTTGGAATTGAAACCAAGGGCGGGGTAATGACCAAACTGATCGAACGCAACACCACGATCCCAACCAAGCGTTCGGAAACCTTTACAACCGCTGAAGACAATCAGCCATCGGTTTCTATCCAGGTGTACCAGGGTGAGCGCGAAATGGCTGCTTACAACAAGCAACTGGGAACGTTTGACCTAACTGGTCTACCACCAGCACCACGTGGAATTCCCCAGATTGAAGTCACCTTCGACATCGATGCAAACGGAATCGTGCATGTCTCTGCTCGTGATACCGCAACGGGTAAAGAGCAGTCCATGACAATTTCCGGTGGCTCTACCTTGAACAAGGAAGACATTGATCGCATGATGCGTGATGCTGAAACACACGCCGAAGAAGACAAGCAGCGTCGTGAGGAAGCTGAAGTTCGCAATAACGGTGAAGCACTTGTTTACCAAACTGAGAAGTTCCTTGCTGACAATGCCGACAAGGTTCCAGCCGAAGCGAAAGCTGAAGTGGAAGCACCACTTGAAGAACTCAAGAAGGCAATCGAAGAAAACGATCTGCCAGCAATGCGGGCAGCAACTGACAAGGTTGCAGCAGCGAGCCAAGCGCTGGGAGCAGCCATGTACAGCGAAGCCCAAGCCGGTGGATCTGAAGAAGGCGCCGAAGCTGCAGCTGACATGTCCGAGGACGACGTCGTTGACGCAGAAATAATCGACGAAGAAACCGCAAGTGAGGACGAATCCAAATGAGTGAAGAAGAAGGTGTAAGGGTGAACGACAAACGTCGAATCGATCCTGAGACCTTCGAGGTTCGCCAGCCAAGTTCCGACTTGGCTGGCGAGGCTCTGACCGAGATGGATGCTGAAGCACATTTTGATGCTGACGCTGAAATCATTGAAGGTGAGGTCAGCGGGATTGAGGAAAAAATTGGTGAACTCACAGAAGACTTACAGCGCGTCCACGCCGAATACGCGAACTACCGCAAGCGTGTTGATCGTGACCGTGAAATAAACCGTCAAGTTGCAATTGGCACGGTGTTCTCAGAACTCCTGCCAGTACTAGACGATCTTGAACTTGCTCGTGAACACGACGAACTTAACGGTGCTTTCAAAACAGTGGGTGAGAAACTCGAAAACACTCTGCATAAGTTGGGGCTCACTAAATTCGGCATGGTGCAAGATCCATTTGATCCGAATATGCACGAGGCTCTCGTGAGTGAAGAAGTTGACGGTGTGATTGAACCAACGGTGATTGCGGTATTCCAACAGGGCTACCGGCAGGGTGAGCGCATTTTGCGCCCAGCTCGCGTGAGTGTGGCTGGTACCTGAGTCTTTTTCGGGGAATATCCGCCGAGAGACTAGAAAGATTTGGGACATTGAATGAATAAGGACTGGCTAGAAAAGGACTTCTACGCGCTTTTGGGTGTCACGAAAGACGCGACACCCGAAGAGATGAAAAAGAAGTACCGCAAACTTGCCCGTGACCTTCACCCTGACAAGAACCCGGGGGATAAAGAGGCCGAGGACAAATTTAAAGCGGTCTCCGAAGCCTACGACGTACTCTCTGACGACACTAAGCGCAAGGAGTACGACGAAGGGCGCGCACTTTTCGCATCTGGTGGCTACGGCTCACGCCCGAGCCCAGGCGGTTTCGGTGGTGGGAATTACAACGTCAATTACGAGGACCTTTTTGGCGGGGATCAGGGTGGGTTCGGTGACTTCCTGGGTGGGATCTTTAACCGTGGGGGCGGCGGTACCGCTGGGCGCTCACGCCAAGCAAGGCGTGGGCAGGACATTGAAACCTCGCTAACACTGTCATTTGACGACACACTCGACGGTGTCACCGTGCCACTCAATTTGCAGAGCGACGCTCCGTGCTCAATGTGTCATGGGACCGGGGCAAAGGCCGGGTCTACACCCAAGGTGTGTCCGACCTGTGGTGGCAATGGCCAGATCTCCCGTAACGCGGGCGGATTTGCATTTGCTGAACCATGCCCGACCTGCCAAGGCCGGGGACTTTACGTGGACGACCCGTGTAACCGCTGCCATGGAACCGGTCGCGGTAAGAGCAATAGAACCGTCCAAGCTCGCATTCCAGCCGGAGTCAAAGACGGAACCAAAATCCGACTCAAAGGCAAAGGTGGACCCGGCGAAAAAGGAGGGCCTGGGGGAGACTTGTTCGTCAAGGTGAGCGTCAAAGCACACCCGCTCTACGAGCGAAAGGGTGACAACCTCAGTGTTGAAGTCCCGGTGACTTTTGCCGAAGCAGCACTCGGCGCTGACATTGCCATTCCTGTTCCACGGGGTGGAACCGTCAACATGCGCATCCCTGCCGGAACGACCTCAGGACGAACTTTCCGGATTAAAGGCAAAGGGGTTCGTGGAAAGGATGGTAAAAACCACGACGTCCTTGCTGTAATCGACGTAGCCGTGCCACAGAACCTGACTGAAGAAGCCAAGACGGCACTTGCTGCATTCGCAGAAGCGACTATTGATCAGGATCCGCGCAAGGATATCTATGCGTTGGGAGCCAAATCATGAGCTTGCCATTTGAGGACAACATTGTTGCCTCGGAGACACCGGTCTACGCAATTTCTATCGCAGCGCAATTAGCTGGACTACACCCACAAACACTGAGACAGTACGACCGGGTGGGCCTAGTTTCTGCACACCGAGTCGCCGGGAGAAATCGGCTCTACAGCGCGCGAGATGTACAACGACTGCGCTACATTTCGCAACTATCCACTGAGGGTTTAAGTATCGAAGGTATCCGCCGAGTTTTGGTTCTTGAAGAACAAGTAGTTGAACTTCGGGAACGACTCGGCGAATACCACCGTGAACGCACGTCACGCGCTTTGGTGGTGTGGCGACCGCAACGCAAGAATTAACAGTGAAATTGGGGTGAGTAATGGATATCGCATTTACAACTAAGAGCCAAGACGCGATCGGTGCGTCCGTGCGAATCGCTGCAGCCCAAGGGAACCCGGCTGTTGAACCAATTCATCTCCTCGACTCTTTGCTTCAACAGGGCCCTGGGATTGCAACGGCACTACTTGAGCACCTTGGTGTTGATGTTTTATCTCTCACCGCTCAGGCGCGCAGCGAGATGCAGGCGTTGCCGTCGGCTTCGGGCTCAACCGTTGCTGCACCGCAATTGAGTCAATTGACTTTCAAGGTGCTCAACTCAGCTGACGCCCTCGCAAAAGAGCGAGGTGATGAGTACGTAAGCACCGAGCACTTACTAATTGCCCTGGCACAAAGCGGTGGAAGTGAAGTTGAAAAAACATTAGCCTCGGTAGGAGCGACCGGACCGGCATTACTTCAAGCCTTACAAGAAACTAAAGGGAGCGCACGCGTGAGCACACAGGATCCAGAAGGAACTTTTCAAGCATTGGAAAAATATGGCGTTGATCTGACCGCGCTTGCTCGCGAGGGAAAAATCGACCCCGTAATTGGCCGAGACGAAGAAGTGCGGCGCACGATTCAAGTTCTTTCTCGTAGAACCAAAAACAACCCGGTCCTCATTGGTGAACCAGGTGTGGGGAAAACCGCGGTCGTTGAAGGACTCGCACGGCGAATAATTGAAGGCGACGTGCCGACATCTCTTGCCGGAAAAACTTTAATCTCCCTGGACATGAGCGCCATGGTCGCCGGGGCCAAATTCCGTGGAGAGTTCGAAGAACGGCTCAAGGCAGTCTTAGATGAAATCAAGGGCAGTGATGGTCAGATCATTACCTTTATCGACGAACTTCACACGGTAGTTGGTGCTGGTTCAAGTGGCGACTCGGCCATGGATGCCGGCAATATGTTGAAACCAATGCTTGCCCGGGGTGAACTTCGCATGATTGGTGCGACAACGCTTGATGAATACCGCGAGTACATCGAAAAGGATCCTGCACTTGAGCGTCGGTTCCAGCAAATATTTGTTGACCAACCCAGTGTTGAAGACACAATTGCAATCCTGCGTGGAATCAAGGAAAAATATGAAGCGCATCACAAAGTCGTGATTTCTGATGCGGCGCTCGTCGCCGCGGCAACTATGTCCGATCGCTACATCACCAGTCGCTTCCTACCCGACAAGGCAATAGACCTAATGGATGAGTCAGCAAGCCGTTTGCGGATGGAAATCGACTCCTCGCCCGTTGAGATTGATGTGCTTCAACGTCAAGTAGACCGCTTGCGCATGGAAGATCTCGCGGTGTCAAAAGAAAAAGATGATGCCTCGAAAAATCGTTTGGCCAAGATTCGGACTGAGATCGCGGAAAAAGACATAGAACTGCGCGAACTTCGCACCCTTTGGGATGCTGAAAAGCAAGGACTAGACCGCATTGGCGAAATCAAGGTCCTCGTCGATGACTTGCGTGCTGTTGCTGACAAAGCCCAGCGTGAAGGAGACTTTGAGCGAGCATCACGGATTCTGTATTCTGAACTCCCCACTTTTGAAGAGGAACTTGAAAAAGTCACGGCGGAAACCAATGCGCGTGAATCAACCATGGTCAAAGAAGAAGTCACCGCAGATGACATCGCTGAAGTTGTTGCAGCGTGGACCGGCATCCCGGCAGGTCGAATGCTCGAGGGGGAAACCGAGAAACTGATACGCATGGACGACCATCTTGGCGAGCGAGTGATCGGCCAACCGAAAGCCATTCGTGAAGTCAGTGACGCGGTGCGCCGTGCGCGAGCAGGGATCGCCGATCCCAACCGACCAACTGGTTCCTTCATGTTCCTGGGGCCAACCGGCGTGGGGAAAACCGAGTTGGCCAAAGCACTCGCAGAATTCCTCTTCGATGACGAACGATCCATGATCCGTATTGACATGAGCGAGTACTCTGAGAAGCACTCGGTGGCGCGTTTAGTTGGCGCACCTCCCGGATATGTTGGATACGAACAGGGTGGCCAACTCACTGAAGCAGTACGTCGACGTCCTTACTCCGTGATCTTGTTCGACGAGATCGAAAAAGCGCACCCCGAAGTATTTGACATCTTGCTACAAGTTCTCGACGACGGGCGCTTGACGGACAGCCAAGGCAGAACCGTCGACTTCCGTAATGCTATTTTGATTTTGACCTCTAACTTAGGTTCCCAATTCTTGATTGACCAAGATGTACCGTTCTCCGAACGCAAGGCAGCCGTTATGGAAGTTGTTCGCGAAAAATTCCGACCTGAGTTTCTTAATCGACTCGACGCGATGGTCACATTTGATCCACTTGACAGGGAAGAATTACGTCGAATTACCGAAATTCACATTGAGCAATTGCAGGAACGGCTCTCTGACCGCCGGATCACCCTCGAGTTGGAAGCGACGGCGCTCACCTGGTTGGTTGATCGTGGCTTTGACCCTGTTTACGGAGCACGTCCACTGCGTCGGCTCATTCACACCGCGGTGGGTGACAAGTTGGCGATGGCGCTATTAGGTGGTGAATTAACAGATGGCGACACCTGTGTAATCACGGTGTCCACAGATGGCGAGTCCCTTAAGGTTCGGTCATGACCTCAACCAAATTCCGTACCGGGCTGATCGCTGCCGTAATTGCCATACTGAGTCTTGGGTTTATTGCCCCTGCAAGTGCTGCGCCCAAAGGTGAAAAAATTGTCTTTCTTACAGAATTTGTCAGTGAAGAAACAACACTGAACACCCTCCCAGGCGGCTACACCTACGGCTGGAA
>DKME01000103.1:3985-5242 GCA_002469525.1 Actinobacteria bacterium UBA7422 | reverse complement strand
CGTCCGAGACGGTGTCACCCAGGTATGCCTCAGCATCGCGCTTGAGCTTCATCAGGGTGCGTGCGCTTATTTCCTGTGGGGTGTACTTCTTGCCGTCAATGTCAACGTCCCAGTTGGTGCCCATGTGGCGCTTGACCGAACGGATTGTGCGATCAACGTTGGTAACTGCCTGGCGCTTGGCCACTTCACCAACGAGCACTTCGCCGTTCTTAGCAAAAGCGACAACAGACGGTGTGGTGCGAGCACCTTCAGCATTTGTAATTACTACAGGCTCTCCGCCTTCAAGGACCGAGACAACCGAGTTTGTTGTTCCAAGGTCAATTCCTACTGCTCTAGCCATTAGGTGGCTCCTCTTTTCCGAGTTATTTTTCTATGTTATTTATCCATTTTTTGAGTTTGTGCGTTCTTACTAAATCTGGTTGGCTCTTTCGAGCACTAGACAAGTGTGCCCTACTTCAACTGAATTAGCAAATCGAACGCATAGAACTTGAGTCCATGCGACTCATACCTGTCGCACACCGAACCTGTCTCAAGCATTCCACGGTTCATGAGCTTGGTTACTGTGCGGATTCTTACCCCCTTTTTACGCCTGAACCACTAGTTCCCCTCATAGAAAATGTATCCAATCCGCGCAGTTACTGCAGTTCTCCTCTAACCCTGTCCTGATACGCTCGAACAATGAAAAAACTGCTCAGCGCAATCGCTGTCCTATTACTACTCTTTGCAGTCCCATCAGGCACTGCTCATGCGCAGACGAAATCCACGCCCAAGAATTCCGACATCTCCGGAATATGGCTCGGAACAAATTACGGTTATGAGAATGGTGTCTTTAAGTCAAGCGACCTTCGATTCACGATTCAGAAGGTAAACGGAGTGACCTTCACCGGGGTGAAGTCTTGGCGGCAAAGCAACGGCGAGTGGAGTGAGGAAGAACTATTCCAAGGAGTCATGTACAAAAACGGCGAATTCCATGCCGCGGACAATGACGGAATCATTATTGGGAAGCGGACTTCGCCAAACAGGATCCAGGCAACTTACCTTGAAGTTGGTGAAGATCAAGCTGCTCTAGTCATGAATTTGAGGAAAACCGGCAATTAGACGCCCAACCCGTTGCGCCATCCCACTCAAGCTTGTTTGACTCGGCGAAATTCACAGTGCAATGTGACGCCAACAGCCCTACTCTGCCGGGTGACAGAAAGACTCGGGAATAACCTACGAATTGGTCGTGACCATGTCACCAAAAGCGTAAAAACACTT
>DKME01000103.1:0-3890 GCA_002469525.1 Actinobacteria bacterium UBA7422 | reverse complement strand
TACAGCACTCGCCGGTTGCTCTGGTTATCTGGACGGTTCTTGCCTAAACACTCACCTTGAGTGACTTTTTATCGATGACCGGCCGCACGGGTAGGCAACTTGTGCGATCCACTTGTGCGGCCGGTCATAAAAAACCCCTAACGAGCCTTAGTGGCACGACATGTAATCTCGGAACTATTTTTCTCCATGGCCTCTGAGGGCTTCGGACAAGTGATGATGAAATTTACTACCTGACGAGAAGTCGCACGGTCAATCCTCGCGCTCCTGTTGGGCGAAGATCATCGCCGCTCGCACCCGGGCATTAGTAGTTGCGTCCGGTGCTACCTTCAACTGGGAATAGATCTGAGTGAGGTGATACTCCACCGACTTCGGTGCAATAAAGAGTTTCTGCGCGATGGCCGCGTTCGACATTCCAGCTGCGACGAGAGACAAAATTTCGCGTTGCTGGTTGGAGAGCATTTCCAGATGAAAGCCCTCTAGGTTCACCTTTTTTTCACGCACCTGCTCATCCATCAAAGAGCGGTTGAGGCACCCTTTGATGGCATCGGTGAGAACCTGACGAGAGGAGACTCCGGTCTTGAGTAGGTACGACCAATAGGGTCGCTCAGCCTCCGGCAAGGCTTGCAGCACCTTCGGCTTCACGTGCTCGGACAAAATAATGATGTGTAGGTCAGGCAACTGTACGCGCAACTGCAACCCGAAATCGAATCCGAATCCGTCAGGGAGGAAGAGGTCCAACAGGGCCACATCAGGCTTGGCAGCCGGGAAAACAGTCACCGCTTTGTGCCCGGTGCCCGCAGATGCGACCATCTCCATCTGCTCGTTCTCCGACACTACCTGCTCAATAACTTGCCGGAACAGAGGGACGTCCTCAAGGAGGGCGACCCTGATCGGAATTTTTGGCACGCTCTCAGCCTAGACTGAGTTGCCGATTCACAATCGGACTGGGATTCGGGATATCCCCAAACCCGTTAAGGTTGCGGTCGTGACAAAGGTGCTAACCAGGGGGATGCAGCGCGCCATTGCCAATCCACTGAACCGAGCACTGTGGTGGCTTACCGCCGGAGTGTCCACCTTGACCCTTCTGACCGGGGCCATCCCAGCGACCTACCTCTATCTCAACACTTTCAGTGTCCCCATCTCCAAAGTCATCATCTGGTTCCTGGTCTTGAACTCCATAACTTTGGCGGTCCTACTGACCCTCCTAGCAATCGTGCTCAGCCGAGTGAGTTACCCCTTGATCGGTGCACGAGCCGTCGGCGTGAGTGTGTGTGTCGCGACCGTCGCCGCACTCGTCCGCCTCACCATGGTGTGGCTCACACGCTTTAGTGAATCAGCTCCTACTTCTGATGCAGGGGTGGCCTTCTATATCGTGCAGTTGGCCCTGAGTTTGATGCTGATCATTACTCTCGCTATTACTGTCTCTTTCGCCAGCGCCTACGCGAGCAATCGCGAACGCGCGCTATCTCGTGCAATCGCCGATTTCGACCGCAGCCAAACCAGCCTTGTTCGGGAAGAGGAAGTTGTCAGGTCCGCAGTGTTCGACCACCTACATGGCACCCTCCAATCCGAGTTCGTCGCAATGCGCGAGGCCCTCAACACCCTCGCTGAATCAGCCCCAGGCACGGAAACCTCGCGGGTGGCATCCAACGTTGAGCAGCGCCTTCGTGTTGTGTATAGCGATAGCATCCAGTCGATGGCCCAAGGAATGCACCCTCGCGGACTTGAGGCCGGCCTGCAGATTGCTCTGAGCGAAATGCAGACACGTCTTGGTGTGGGAATGTCACTCCAGGTGCACATCGATCCCTTCCTCGCGGCCATGGATAACCCTCTCACCGGTGGCATTCATCAGAGCGCTCGATTAGTGGCGTATCGGATCATCGAGGAAGCCGCGTCCAACGCCCTCAAGCACTCCCAGGCCACGGAAGTTCTCGTCGTCCTCGGAAGCCAACTCGTGGATGGATCTGTCTCTCTTGACATTGAGGTTTCAAATGAAATCTCAGAAGCGGTCGTCATCACAGAGGGAACGGGTCTGGAACGCATGAAAATGCGCGCTCGGTCCTTGGGAGGTTGGGCCGACTACGCCTCAGCAGATGGGCGTTTTATTGTGCTGGCTAGCGTTCCGCTTGCCTTGCCCAAACAGAAGTAGCAGCCCCAATTAAGCGGTGAGACTACCCGTCACCTGTTGGTCGTGACCACGTCACCAAAAGCGTAAAAACACTTTCATGTAACCGAACCAAATTCACTCAGGATCAAACAGGCTGTACGCCAACTGGGTTCAGGGGTTCCCCTAAATTTCCCGGCTCCGTGACCAGGGAATGGAGATACGTTTCCTACCATCCGCCAAAAAATTACGACACGAAAATATAGGAGAGTTACCATGCGTGTTGCCGTCCCCCTCATTATCCTCGCGACTACAGCACTCGCCGGTTGCTCTGGCGAGGCCGTTCAGAGCGCCGTACAAAACTCCGCCCAGAAGGACTTCCATGAAGATGTCATGATCAACGCGGATCTGTGGACCGAACAGCCAGAAATCCTCGGTGCAGGCTTGGGATTCACCGACATAAACGGAGTGCCAGATCTGACCGTGGACGATCTGGAGGCAAGTAAGCGAATCGCCACCCTGGCTGGGGGCGCATGGAAT
The DNA here is from genome assembly GCA_002469525.1 of Actinobacteria bacterium UBA7422. Taxonomy (GTDB): domain Bacteria; phylum Actinomycetota; class Actinomycetes; order S36-B12; family S36-B12; genus UBA4592. The sequence goes on along the minus strand of DKME01000103.1, from coordinate 1,246 downwards.
ACGCCCAACTGTGCGGCAGATGAAGTGCCCGCCCTGGGCAACTACACAGCCGTGACGACACCAGAAACAATTGAAATGATTTGGGGCACACCCACCTATTTCGCCGACGGCTACCCGATCGAATTCAGCTGGCCAGTTGTCCCCTCCACGCTAAATCCCACCGACTTCGAACTCACTTTGAATACCGGTGAAAAAGTAACGCCGGATGTAGCTTCGATTTTCCCCAACTGGGAACTCAACGAGCGCAACACGGTCGTCATCTTTGGGCAGTTGGGTAATCGGGTGTCCCCTGATGCACCCGGACTTATTTGGCCTGTTTCTCTAAAGGTGGTCGATGACGGAACTCCGTTGGAGCTACTCGGTCCCGACGGCACCGTGAGCGCTGTAGGGCTTACCTTCGACTCACCACCACCGTCCTCCTACACCGATCCTGATGTGGCACCCGAGGATCGCGGTGGCCCCAACCTTGTGGCAGCGAAACTCTCACGCATGTCAACCGATGGTGAGGGATGGGAAGACGGACCAAAATTCATCCAGGGCGCCATGCCCAATGACGGAGTGAGTCTTTACGGGGACGAGGCGCAATACCGTCTTCGAGTTCTCACTTCCGGCGGGATGACCCCCAACGGTATCCGTGGACTTTTCCCAACGGATTTTGAGAACTACTTCCGTGTTAAGGCCATCACTGATGACGGAAGTGAAGTCATGCTCACAGAAACCAATGTGGACTACACGATTAATGGTGGCACCGTGCGTGTTGTGGGACTAGCCGATCTGGGTCTCAAGTCTGATGAGTACACCGATTGCTACATCGATGATCGCGACAACTACATCGACATCGTGCTCAGTGGCGACGACGCAGCGGTAGCGGCAATTACCCACGTAGAAATCCCATCTACCGACGGTTACCTTCCGTTGTACAACCCGGGTGGTCCCGGCAGTGACCCCACACCCGGCGTGAGCTACACAGCCGGAACCTCTCCTATCAGTCAAGAGGTGTGGGTAACACTTGATGACCCAATGACAGTGACACTCAACAACTAAGTAGCCAGAAAGATCCCCCAAAAAGGTCCTGCACTTTTTTGGGGGATCTTCTGTACTCCGGACCGGAGCTATCTCGCCATCAGAACCAGATGTGACACACAAGCAATCAGCGAGAAATCACCGTAGTCAAGGCCTGGACGGCATGTTCGCGATGATTGTTTTGCGCCCGGATCAGCGCTTGGGCGTCACGAGACTTGAGGGC
>DKME01000069.1 GCA_002469525.1 Actinobacteria bacterium UBA7422 | reverse complement strand
ACTTGCTGGCGAACGGCATCAAGTGAAATTCCAAGGCTCTCAAGTGCCTTTGCCGCTACACCTTCACCTTCGTGGATAAGACCCAAAAGAATGTGCTCGGTACCAATGTAATTGTGATTGAGCATTCGGGCTTCCTCTTGTGCGAGGACAACCACCCGGCGGGCTCTGTCTGTAAACCTTTCGAACATTGGCCACTCTCCTTAATGCGCGCCTTCGGGTGTGGGCACCCGAACCGGCTTGCCTCATTCTCCCCTATGAATCACATCGGTGAAACCCGAGATCCCCCACAATTCGTACGCCCAACGCGAAATCTCCCGGAAATATGGCGTAGGACACAATGCGCCCGTGAGGCAATCCATCGAAGAGTCTGAAACCGATCTCCGACTTCGGAGCAATATTCGACTGCTGGGAGACCTTCTTGGCCACACTTTGGTCCGACAGGAAGGTCAAGGATTACTCGACCTTGTCGAGCAGGTGAGAGCACTAATCAGGGAAGATCCCCTGGCCGCGACCCAGAAATTACGCGAGCTTGACCTAGAGGCAGCCATCTTGCTGGCCCGTTCGTTTTCAATCTATTTCGATTTAGCAAATATCGCCGAGCAGGTTGAGCGCACCAATGACGTACTGGACGCGTACGTTAGCGCCGGATCTCCCCTTGCCAAGGTTGTGAAAGAGGCACTGTCAGCCAAGCAACGTTCCCTCTATTCCCAAGCTGACGTCACTGCACTTGCCAGCAATATGTCAGTGCGTCCGGTCTTTACCGCACACCCGACCGAAGCAGCCCGGCGTTCAGTACTCATCAAGTTGCGAAAAATCGCAGACACATTGATGGATCAAAGAGTCTCGAGTGCGACACGCACCAAACGCTTGGCCGAATTGATCGATCTCCTATGGCAAACCGATGAGCTTCGGCTTGAAAAGCCGCAAGTATTGGATGAGGCGCGCAATGCGCTGTATTACATGAACGACCTCACGCGTGGACCCCTCGGCGAAGTACTCAATGACTTGGCAGATGCTTTCAAAGAACTCGGAGTTGAGCCTCCGGCCGACTCGCGTCCCATTAGTTTTGGTTCTTGGATCGGCGGCGATCGCGACGGCAATCCATTCGTCACCCCAGAGCTCACTGCTGAAGTTGTCACCTTCCTGCGTGAAAATGCGCTGACGGACCTTTTACCACACATTGATTCGTTAATCGAGGACCTCTCTATTTCCGAGAGAATTGTGGGCGACTCACCTGATTTATGGGACTCGATAAACACGGATCTTGAATTGCTTCCCGAGTTTGATCGGCGTTACCTCCGACTCAATGCGGAAGAACCGATTCGCATCAAACTCACCATTATTCGTCTCAGGCTCCACCTGACACATGATCGATTGGTCAGTGGGTCACCGCGTGTGGTCGGACGCGACTACGCAAGTACCCAAGAAATCCTTAACGACCTATTTATGATCCGACGGAACCTCCTCACCCACAAAGGTGAACTCATTGCCCAAGGCGAACTCGAACAAGCAATCCGAGTTGTTTCAAGTGTGGGTCTTCCCCTTGCAACATTGGATATTCGTGAGCATTCTGAAAAATTCCAGGGAGCAATTTCACAATTGATCGGCCGTTTAGGCGGTCAGTCTCCCAACGAGTACCTGAATTTGAGCGCCCAGGAACGCTTCACGTTGCTCGCGGCCGAACTCCAATCACAGCGCCCACTGGCACCAACGCCGCCACCACTCGACGAGGAAGGCACAACTACTTTCAACACTTTGGTTGTGGCAAAGGATATTGTTCTTGAGTTCGGTAATCGCGCACTTGAATCCGTCATAGTTTCCATGACAAAAGGTGCCGACGACATACTCGCGGCGGTTGTCCTGGGCCGGGAAGCAGGTTTGGTTAACACGGACACCAACTCCTCACTTGTCAATTTCGTGCCATTGCTCGAAACCGTAGCGGAGCTCAAGGCCGCCGGTACAATCATTGATTCCCTGCTGTCAGATCCCACCTACCGTTCACTTGTTGCCTCACGCGGAAACCGACAAGAAGTAATGCTGGGTTACTCCGACTCGAATAAAGACGCTGGGATCACAACTTCGCAGTGGGAAATTCACCTGGCCCAGCGCAAGTTGCGTGACATCGCGGCGAAACATAATGTTTCATTGAGGCTTTTCCATGGTCGTGGCGGAACCGTTGGTCGTGGCGGTGGGCCAACCTACGAAGCGATCATGTCTCAGCCCTGGGGTGTTCTTTCCGGCCAGATCAAAATCACCGAGCAGGGCGAAGTCATTTCAGACAAGTATCTACTTCCAGTCCTTGCTCAGGACAATCTTGAGCAAATGGCGGCAGCCGTACTTGATGCTTCACTGCTCCATCAAACCCCACGAAGGTCAGCACGTGAACTGAATCGCTGGGATGAAGTCATGTCGATTGCTTCTTCGAATGCTCAAGAAAAATATCGGTCACTCATTCTTGACCCACAACTTCCACAATACTTCGCACTCTCAACTCCCGTTGAAGAATTCGGTGCAATGCATTTTGGTTCTAGGCCCTCGAGGCGGCCTGACACTGAGGCTGGTATCGAAGGCCTTCGTGCTATTCCGTGGGTATTCGGGTGGACACAGTCTCGTCAGGTCGTACCCGGTTGGTTTGGTGTGGGCTCTGGCTTACAAGCGACCATGGACGCCGGTTTCGGTGAAGAACTCTCCAATATGTATCAGGATTGGGATTTCTTTCGAAACTTTATTTCCAATGTCGAAATGACTCTCGCAAAAACAGACCTCAATGTGGCGACTCAATATGTAGATCGACTCGTACCCCCGGAAATGCACTACATTTTTGAATCGATCCAGCATGAATACCACCAGAGCGTCCAACGGATACTCGCGATCACCGGAGAAACCAGTTTGCTTGCCAACAATCCTTCACTTGCCAGAACTCTTGCCACGCGAGACACGTATTTACTACCGCTGCACAACCTTCAGGTCTCGCTTCTTGAAAGAGCGCGAGGAAACTCAGCGAGCATCGAACTCACCCGAGCCTTGAGCCTGACAATCAACGGTATTGCAACAGGGTTGCGCAATACCGGCTAGGTGCGTGGCCTAAATGTTTTCGTTTAACATTCGAAAGTTACCCAAGGTGTTCGGCTTGACCCGCTCAAGTCCCAGAAACTCTGCCACACCTTCGTCGAAAGACTGCAACAGTTGTTCATAGACTTCATGGCCGACAGGTGTATTTTCAATTTCCACGAATCCGTGGTGACCAAAGAATTCTTTTCTAAAGGTCAGGCAAAAAACACGTCGAATACCCAGCGCTCGCGCTTTGTCCAAGAGTTGCTCCAGCAGTTGTGATCCAATTCCTTCATTCGACCTGTCAGGAACCACGGCCAATGTACGGACTTCTGCTAAGTCTTCCCACATCACGTGAAGTGCACCGCAACCGATAATCCGGTCACCCTCGGCCGCCACCAAGAATTCTTGAATATTTTCGAAAATGGTCACTGTCGCTTTTGACAACAGGCTTCCATCGGTTGAAAACGAGTCGATAATGTTTCGAATCTCTCGAACATCAGATGTCCGAGCGGGCCTGATCTGGATCATTTGTCCCTCTCAGGTTTAACCAGTGGGAAGAGAACCGTTTCACGGATCCCCTGTCCAGTTAGCGCCATGAGCAGTCGATCAACTCCCAGTCCAACCCCACCACTTGGAGGCATCCCGTGTTCAAGCGCCCTCAAAAAGTCTTCGTCGAGTGGCATTGCTTCTTTGTCACCTTGAGCGCCAAGGGATGCTTGCTCAACCAGCCGTTCACGTTGAATCACGGGATCCACGAGTTCGGAGTAGCCCGTAGCAAGTTCAAAACCGTCGACATACAGGTCCCACTTTTCCACAACGCCTGCGCGAGAACGGTGATCCCGCGTTAGCGGCGATGTGTCGACTGGAAAATGCATAACAAATGTTGGACCGGTAAATGTTGGAATTATGTAATGCTCGAATAGTTCTTCAACGAGTTTGCCATTAACCCAACTAGGCGCAAACTTAATGTCAACACTTGAGCACAACTCCTCCAAGATCACGCGCGAAGTTTCGGGTGTGACTTCTTGGTTCACAGCATGTGACAACGATTCATAAAGATCAATTTGGGGCCACACCCCAGAAAGGTCGTGCTCACTTCCGTCGAAATGTGTAACGGTGAGGGAACCAGCCACAGTTTGAGCTGCCTCTTGAATCAGTTCGCGGGTAATGGTTGCCATGTCTTGATAGTCGGCAAACGCCTGGTAGAACTCCAGCATTGCGAACTCAGGCGAGTGTGTCGAGTCAGCACCTTCATTGCGAAAGTTTCTATTGATCTCGAAAACTCGGTCTAGCCCTCCAACGACGGCTCTCTTGAGGAACAACTCGGGGGCTATTCGCAAATATAGATCGATTCCGAAAGCGTTTGAATGAGTTATGAAAGGCCGAGCGGTCGCGCCGCCCGGTTGGGTTTGCAGCATGGGAGTTTCAATTTCAAGGTACTCGCGATTCGAGAGTGATGTTCTCAGTGCAGAAACAGTCTTGACCCTGGTACGCGCCATGACCTGCGCCTCCGGTCGCATAATTAGGTCGACATAGCGCTGACGAACTCTTGACTCTTCATTCATTTCTTTATGAGCGACAGGCAGCGGACGAAGTGACTTGGAGGCCATGCTCCACGAATCAACGAATACGGAGAGTTCGCCACGCTTTGACGTAATTACTTCACCGCTGACGAACACTTGGTCGCCTAGGTCCACCAGAGCCTTCCATTCTGAGAGGCTCTGCTCACCGACCTGGCCTAGTGAAACCATGGCCTGAATGGTTTCACCCCCACCTGCTGAAAGTGTGGCGAATGCGAGCTTTCCCGTATTCCGACTGAAAATCACTCGACCGGCAATTCCCACAGTGATTCCGGTTGCAGCTTCGGCATCCAAGTGCCCGTGTTCGGCACGAAGTTGCGCAATAGAGGCGGTAATGGGAAGCGAGACAGGGTAAGCCTGCGCACCCGAGTCCAAGATCGCTTGGCGTTTATTTCGCCGGATCTGCACCTGTTCGGGGATTTCTGTTTCGCTCTCGACTTCGTCGCTCACAGTCGCTAAGGCTAATAGAAGGTGATCTACCGCAAACTTGGACCTAGAAACTTGGAATTACAATCACAGGATGAGCCTTATGCATCCACTTTTTGAGCCAACACCAATCAAAGGCGTTCTTTTTGACTTTCATTCAACCCTGGTTGACCAGGGCAGTAGTGAGGAATGGCTTGGAACTGCATGCAACAAGGTCGGGCTTGATCCACGCGATTATGACGAGATCCTGCCAAAGTTGAATTCAATCGTTGAGTTTGCCCGCATCGAAGACCCCGACCACGAACGCGATCTAAGCAGGCGGGCCAATGAAGAGATTTTCACTCGTCTGCTCAGCGACTTTGCTGAGGAACCACTAACCTCCGCGCTGTACTCGACGATGACTGAGTCTTGGCGTGTGTACGACGACAGCTTGGCGGTCCTTGACGCGCTACAGGAGCAAGGAATCACAACCGTCATTGTTTCCAATATCGCCCACGATCTGCCCGCAATTGCCGAGCGACTTGGAATAGCGCAAAGCGTGAATCATATATTTACGTCCGCGCAATTGGGATACGTCAAGCCAAACCCTGAAATATTTTTGGCAGTCGCCGCAGCAATCGAAATACACCCTGCGGACCTACTCATGGTTGGCGACAACGCAATCGATGACGGCGGAGCTGGAGCCGTGGGCATTAGAACCTTGATTCTCCCTCGAACTTCTGGGCCAACGCACGGACTGGCGACTGTTTTGGGTGTTATTGCCGGTTCCCAGGCTACAAGCTATTGACTCAGGCTAGTCCTGGTTTTTTTCAAAGAGCAATGCCAGGCCAAGAAGGGTCAGGTCCGGCTCATGATTGGTAATTGTTCGGGACTCGTTCACGACTATTTGGCTGAGTCCGCCTGTCGCTACAACTGCTGTGACCGGTCCAACTTCCTCGATTATGCGCTCTGCGAGTCCGTCTACTTGGCCGGCAAAACCATAAAGCGCGCCGGACTGCAGTGCCTCCACTGTGTTTTTGCCAATCACCGATCGTGGCGCGACCAACTCCACCTTTCGGAGTTGGGCAGCTCGTTCGGATAAAGCTTCGAGTGAGATTTCAATGCCAGGGGCTAATGCGCCGCCGAGAAATTCACCTTTTTCGGAGACTACGTCAAGATTCGTGGATGTTCCGAAATCAACAACAATGCATGGCCCTCCGAAAAGGTAATGGGCAGCGAGCGTGTTGACAATACGGTCAGCCCCGACTTCTTTTGGGTTGTCAGTCAGAATCGGGACGCCTGTCTTGATTCCTGGCTCGACGATCACCGTGGGAAGGTCACTGAAATAGCGATCGATCATGAGTCGCATTTGATGAAGCACCGCAGGAACTGTGCTGCACAGTGCAACTCCACTAGCCGCTGGTTCATTAGCCAAAAGCCCTTTGTATTTCAATGCGAGTTCGTCGGCGGTCTCAGAAGAATCTGTCTTGATTCGCCAAGACTTATGCAGCACGAGTCCCTCATATAGCCCAATCACGGTATTGGTGTTTCCTACATCGATCGCCAACAGCATCAGATTGTCTCCATTCGAAGGTCTGCACCAATATCAAGACTCGGAGCCGAGTGGGTGATCGCTCCCACGGCAACGTAATCAACACCGGTATCTCCTACGGCTTGAGCTTGATCAAGAGTGAAGCCACCGCTTGCTTCAAGCTTGGCTCGGCCTTGATTAATACGCACAGCTTTGGAGAGTTCGTCAATCGTGAAATTGTCCAGCAGGACTAAATCAGCTCCCACCTCGAGCGCCTCGGTCAACTGGTCGAGTGAATCCACTTCAACTTCAACAGGTAAATCTGGAAAACGTTCCTTTATTAATTCAAAGGCCTGGGCAACGCCACCGGCAGCCACCACGTGATTGTCCTTAATTAGTGCAGCGTCGGAGAGATTCATTCGGTGGTTGATTCCTCCGCCACAGCGCACCGCGTACTTGTCAAGAGTTCGCAGCCCCGGCGTGGTCTTTCGAGTGTCTCGAACCTGAGTGAGAGACGTTTCAAGAGCGACAACCCATGATTGCGTCGCAGTAGCAATAGCGCTCAAGTGACTCAGTAGGTTGAGTGCTGGTCTTTCCCCTTGAAGCAAGACTCCGGTTGGTCCGTGAACACTGAGAAGTACCGTCCCAGCAACTACCTGTTGTCCATCGGTCGAAAGCATGTCAATCAGAACTGAATTTCCACCAAGTACTGCGAAGACGGCGGCCGCGACGGGGATTCCGGCGACGGTTCCTGGAGCCCGAGCTACCAGGTCCAATGTTGAGACTTGATCGGGTGGGATCGTGGCAGCAGACGTCACGTCACCGTTAACATCACAATCTTCGTGTAATGCTCGAAGCACTACCTCTGACACGTCGAGTGGATTCAGGCCAGCAGCGATCAGTTGGTCCGCTAACTCCCGCTTTATTTTGTGCGACTGCATCAGGTACCTATTCCGGTTGTCGTAGTGATCAATCCGCCTTCGGGTGAACGGTGAGAAACTAGCCGAACCTCGAAATCAGTCATGCTCTCGGGGTAGTCCTCGCGCCAATGCGAGCCACGTGTTTCCTGCCTTACAAGGGCATTGTCAATCAAGACCTGAGACACCGTAAATAGGTTGGCGCTCTCCCAGTCTTCCGTGCACGCCTTCGCACCCGTTCGTTCGAGCTTGTTTAGCCATTTTTGTGCGTGTAAAAGCGAGGCCTCACTTCTTAACACCCCGGCATTACGGTCCATGACACTTTGCATGTCTCGCCTAAGTCGGTGCGGGATTATGTAGGAATCCTGTGGGGAGCCAACAACACTATCTCTCCTTTCAAGTGAATCCATGTTCATCGCTTGCATGATCCTTCGCGAATACACTAACCCTTCCAGGAGTGAATTTGATGCGAGTCGATTTGCGCCATGTACACCCGTACATGCGACCTCACCTGCCGCATAAAGCCCCGGAATATTGGTGCGACCAAATAGATCTGTCACGACTCCGCCAGACACGTAATGTTGGGCTGGACCAACGGGAATCAAGTCGGTGACCGGGTCGATACCCCGAGACCTGGCACTTGCCAAGATCGTGGGGAACCGGCGAACCCAGGTATCGGCGCCCAATGTGCGGCCGTCAAGCCAGACGTGAGCGGATCCTGATGCACGCATCTTTTTCATGATCTCCTTGGCAACAACATCTCGAGGTGCTAGGTCACCAAGTTCATGAATATCGGCCATGAACGGTTGCAGGTCAGGGTCAAGGAGTCGAGCACCCTCACCGCGAACCGCTTCACTCACCAACGGTTGTTGTCCTTGCGCGAGTGGTCCCAACCACAAAACTGTCGGGTGGAACTGTACGAACTCAAGGTCGGCAACTTTGGCGCCTGCTCGCAACGCTAAGGCGATTCCATCCCCTGTTGAGACGTACGGGTTCGTGGTCTGCCCAAAAACTTGGCCGAACCCGCCTGTTGTCAAGATCACGGCTGGCGCGAGTGCTGCCCCAATCCCGTCCCTCTGACCCGAACCCATTACGTGCAGGGTCACGCCTTGTGCCGCTCCAGTGTGATCGGTCAGTAGGTCAAGGGCCAAAGCGTTCTCAATTATTTCGATTTCCGGGTCGTTGAGCACCGCCGAAACCAATGCACGCGAAATCTCAGCACCTGTTGCGTCGCCACCGGCGTGTGCAATTCGATCGCGGTGGTGTCCCCCTTCACGGGTGAGCGAAATTTCTCCACTGGGCTCTAAATCAAAATTTGCACCAAGTGAAATCAAGTCTCGGACGGCCTGTGGTCCCTCCGTGACCAAAACTTCCACCGCACTCGGATTGCACAGACCTGCACCAGCACTCATGGTGTCGTCTCGGTGCTCAGATGGTGAGTCATCCTCTGCCAATGCTGCCGCGATTCCACCTTGGGCCCAACGGGTTGAACCTTCATCGATATGGGCCTTTGTCAAAATCAAGACTCGATGTCCGGTGCGTCGCGCATGAATTGCAGCCGACAAGCCAGCGACGCCGGAACCGATCACAATTACGTCGGCTTCCACCTGCCAACCGGGTGAATCCGAGGTGAGCCAGCGGGGGATACGAATTTCACTCACGTGTCACTCTCAATCCCGATTGCCATGTTGTCAATTAACCGCGTATTGCCCAGGACCCCGGCATAAAGTAACCGACCCGCGAAGGCTACTTCCCCGGGGTCATACTCGCGCACGAGACCTTCCGACATTGCGACCAAATATGAAGTGTTACCAACTCCTCGTAGCACTGACTCCGCCGTGTCGATCTTTTCCCTAATGGTTCCCTGTACCTGCTGTGCGGCAAACAAGGCGCGGGAAATCGTGGCAGCTTGCTCTCTCTGTTCGGAATTAAGAAATGCGTTACGAGAACTCATTGCGAGGCCATCAGGCTCTCGTCGTGTGGGAACTCCAACAATGTCAACCGGAAAATTCAATTGTTGAACCATCTGGGAAATAAGGGTGAGCTGCTGGTAATCCTTTTCGCCAAAGAACGCACAATTGGGTTGAGCAATATTCAGGAATTTGCACACTACGGTCAGAACTCCCGCAAAGTGCCCTGGTCGATCAGCGCCTTCCAGAACGGAACCAAGTGGGCCTGGCTGTACTGAAATCGAATGTGGGGATCCGATCCCCTCGGGATACATCTCACCTACAGTGGGCGCGAAAACAACGTCGACCCCTTGTGCCTCGCATTTTTCGAGATCAGTTTCAAGCGTCCGTGGATATTTTTCAAGATCTGCGGGGTCTCCAAACTGTGTCGGATTCACAAAAATAGAGAGAACCACCTCTCCCGTTGGTCCAACTTTCTCGCGGGCCGCATTGACTAGGTCAAGGTGTCCCTGGTGCAGGGCTCCCATGGTTGGCACGAGCGCCCTTCGCACTCCCGACAAACGAGTCAGTTCACGGACATGGTGGATCAACTCGGTCACGGACGCTCACTCAGTTCAACAAAAAGTTCCGTCGCTTGATCGATAGAAAGTAGTCCAGCGCCTAATGCTCGGTCTGTGGCAAGTTTCGCAAGTGCCCGGTATGCATTCTGTGAACTTGGTCGGTCAGCCAGCGCCTCAAGGTGCTTGTGAATCACCTCGGTGTCACCGCGGGCAATTGGACCTGTCAACCCTTTGTCCCCTAGCCGTAGAGCGTTGTCAAGGGATGCACTCAACAACGGTGCGAGCAGACGTTGTGGGTTTTCCATTCCAGACTCGGCGAGCAGCGATACTGCTTCGTTGACAAGGACGTTCAAGTAGTTCGAACTGAGCACCATTGCGGTGTGGTAAATAGCTCGCGCCTCCTCTGGAACCCAGATCGGCTCACCGCCCATTTCCACAACGAGCGCCTCAGCGACCGGTCGAAGTGTGTGGGTCGTGGTAACCCCAAATGGTGCGTCAACGATTCGGGCGAGATCAACGCTAGTCCCCGTGAACGTCATGGCCGGGTGAATCGCCATTGGGGAAACTTCTGGTGCTGACTCAAAAACTCCAATTCCATAATTCCCTGAGGTGTGCGCCACGAACTGTCCCGGAACAAATACCCCACTGACCGAAAACCCACGGATCAATTCGGGGAGCACACTGTCGGGCACTGCCAGGACAACCAATTCGGACTCGGCCACGACTTGATCGGCCGATTTAATCTCGACATTTGGCAGAAGCGCTTCAGCTCGAAGCCTGGACAGGTCCGAAACCGCACTCACCCCAACACAATTGTGACCGGCGGCCCGAAGCGCGGCGCCCAAGACTGCGCCAACCCTGCCAGCGCCGATTACACCAATGCGTAAGCGCGGAGGCGAGTCCATGTCGAAAGCCTATGGGTGACTACCGTGATGTCCCGTGTCCCCTTACATTTCTTGGCTTAACGCATGGGAGTCGGCAGCCTTTGGTCCTGACAGCTTCTACGGCGAGTTCGGTAAAGGCGGATCCAACCCCTATAACCACTTTGACACGGCGGTCAAATCCGACCCGGATTTGGCTGCGAAACTATTTCCCTATCTCCAAGAAGCTTGTGTCAAGTCCGGTTCGCCCAGCAACTTCTTGATCTTGGACGCAGGTGGGTCAGACGGTTCACTAATCAACGAATTAAAGACTTTAATCTCACAAAACAAACTCAATTGGAAAACTCAAATTTTCGATGTCTCAAGTGGTGACGTCAGGAAAATCCCAATCCGCGAGCAATTTGGTGTCGTTATTGCTCACGAATTACTCGACGACATTCCGTTGAGTGTTGTGGAGTACGACGAGGACATGACTGCCCGAACGGTTTTGGTCGATCCTGACACGGGCCACGAAATATTGGGTGAACCAATATCCCAAGCGGAGTCAGAATGGCTGCAAAACTGGTGGCCACCGACCGTGGCACATGCGCGACGTGAAATTGGAATCACACGAGATCACGCTTGGTCCAAACTCACGCAGGTTTTTCAAACAGGTCGAGCCATAGCAGTTGACTACTCCAATAGCCGCGAGCAGAGGTCATTGGGAACCTTTGACGCGGGAACGCTCACCGGATTCCAACGAGGGAAGTCGGTCCGACCCATTCCCAACGGTACGGTCAATATCACGGCTCATGTCGCATTGGACTCGTGCGCCTATGCCGCCAGCGCCGTTCGCCCTGACACCACGGCGACACAATTCATTGAGTCACCTTCAGACGTCAATGATTTTAGTTGGCTTATTCAAGACCTCAGGCTTCAACAGTGAACTCAACCCGTGAAAAGGTATCCCAATGCGTAGCGTGACTGCCGGAATCGGATTGGCTCCCGGTGACATCACAATCGATCTCGGAGAGTTCCATCCGAGTGCCCAAGGTGGCTTTCAACTACAACTGACCCTCGAGCGCGAAATGATCACGGCCGTTCAACCGCGTATTGGGTTCATGCACCGAGGTGCCGAAAAACTTTTTGAGGTCCGCGACTACCGGCAAATCATGATGCTGGCGAACCGTCATGACTGGTACGCGCCATTTACTTCTGAACTTGGAGTTGCGCTCACGCTGGAGTCTGCAATGGGTATCCACCCGCCAGAGCGGGCAACCTGGATACGCATGCTTCTCGCAGAGTTCACACGAATCTCTGCGCTGATCGCCTTTCTGCCCTCCGCTGGGTCAACACAACTTCGCAACCAAATTGCTAATTTATTTGAATTGATCACCGGGAACCGGGTGCACCCCATGTTTGCCCGGATCGGTGGGGTGGCCCACGACCTACCAGCAGAAGCCACGAGCGAAGGGGTCAAAGTAGTGGCTCAATTGGTCACATTGCTTCCCAAGCTTAGGGTTGACTTAAACGCCGATGAACTGCAAGGGATCGCGGTTTTAACGAAAGCCGACGCCATCTCTTTCGGAACTAGCGGTCCCGTCGCCTGGGCAAGTGGACTCGACAACGACCTGCGCTTTGACGGTGACTACCTCAACTACCAGCAACTGCGAATTTCTCGGCCAAATGCGTATCACGATGGCGATGCATACTCTCGATTTTTGGCACTGTTAGACCAACTTGAACTCAGCGTTCAAATAATCGAGCAAATTTGGCCGCACCTTGAATCCACTGTCGAAGCAGATGTCAACGTTGTTCTGCCAAAAGTTGTTCGCGCCCCCGAAGGCAGTTCCTACTCGTGGGTTGACGGTCCTACAGGAATCAATGGCTGGTACCTGGTGAGCGCCGGGGACAAAACACCATGGCGATTGAAACTGCGATCTGCTTCTTTTAATAACTTCCAAGCCCTGGTCCCCACGTTAAAGGGACTGCGGGTTGATCAACTCCCCGCAGCGATCAGCAGCATGTTTTTGGTTATTGGTGACTTGGATCGTTAGCGCGAATATAGGTTGCAAAGCGAGCGGTTAATAGCGCCTGCATTTCCGGATTCAATTCACCATGACCGAACATTTCCTTCGTGGCACGGACGGTTTCAATGAATGTTCCACCGATTGACCCTAGGTCGCCGCCCTCACCTTCAATGGCCACCATGCCGGGCATGTGAGAAAAAACGTCTGTGAAGAACCCAATATCAAGTTTCTTTTCCGCTAAGTGAAAAGCCTTGTGTCGAAGTTCGTCAAATGGCAGGTCTTCCAGAATGGATTAGCTCATGGGTGCACATTACTTTGATTACT
>DKME01000131.1 GCA_002469525.1 Actinobacteria bacterium UBA7422 | reverse complement strand
GTTGCCATCACATTTGCAGGTGGTACCCCCGACGTTGCACCGATCACGAGCTATTTGGCCACTATTAAGGGCTCCTATGGGGCTCAACTTCACCTCATTACCGCGGGTGCGTTCATTGCGATCATTGTTCCGTTGATTGTGTTCTTCTCACTTCAACGTTTCTTCGTTCGAGGTTTGTTGGCCGGTTCCGTTAAAGGTTAGGTTACGCACATGAGTTCACATGCACGCAACTTTGACGGTCTAAGCGTTCCCGCAGACTTTGAGCTGGGAGTTGCGACTTCCTCGTGGCAGATTGAGGGAGATAGCGCCGGCCGTGGAGTGGCGAACTGGGATGAATTCGCTGCGATCCCCGGCAATGTAGCTGATGGTGCCGGGGCGGACCCCGCCTGTGATCACGTAAATCGACTCGAGGAAGACCTCGACCTTCTCGCTTGGCTCGGCGTGGATGCCTATCGATTCTCAATCAGTTGGCCTCGCGTGATGCCGACAGGAACCGGTGCACATTCAAAAAGTGGCCTGGATTTTTATGACCGGTTGGTTGACGGTTTAATCGCCCGGAATATAAAGCCGGTGGCGACTCTGTTCCACTGGGACACCCCCGCGGTGATTGAACATGAAGGCGGCTGGTCCAACCGCGAGACTGCATACAAATTTGCTGAATACGCGCGAGCCATGGCAACACATTTCGGGGATCGGGTTGATCAGTGGGCAACCCTGAACGAGCCGTGGTGCTCGGCATTTCTTGGCTACTGTGCGGGCTATTTCGCCCCGGGCCGAACCGAACCAGACGTTTCCCTTGAAGCCGCTTACAACCTGATTCTGGGACACGGTTTGGCGATCAATGCAATGCGCGACGTTGGGGTAACCAACCTAGGAATCGTGCTCAACATAATTCCCTGTCTAGCGGATTCCCCCGACATGGAACGTCAAACGGAACACGTCGACGGTATGCAGAATCGAATTTTTTTGGACCTCTTGGCAGGTAAGGGAGTAAGCCAACTAACTCGTCAGTCTTGTAAGGAGCTGACCGATTGGTCATTTGTAAGAGATGAAGACAATGCCGTGCTCTCAACGAAAACTGACTGGATCGGAGAAAACTATTACTCCGTCAACCGGATCGCGGCCCCCGGTGCTAGTGAAATAGTCTCAATCGGCCAAGACACAGCTATGTTCCCTGCCTGTCCACCCGTAAGTTTCGCTCCGCGGGGTGAACTCACAGACATGGGCTGGGAAGTCGTCCCCGAAGGGCTCCTTTTTGCCCTGAAGCAAATCGACGAGGCACTGCCAGGAACGCCCATATGGATCTGTGAGAACGGAATCGCACTGCCCGACAGCGCACACGACCCCAAACGAATCTCCTACCTAAAGGCTCACATTGAACAAGCGGTGGCCGCGCGAGAGAGCGGAATTGATATCCGCGGATATTTCGCATGGAGCCTGTTAGATAACTTGGAGTGGGCGTCTGGCTGGACCAAGAAATTTGGCATGATCCAAGTAGACCCCCAAACAGGAAAGCGAACTCCCAAGGACAGCGCTCGTTGGTACAAGGCGTTGTTAAACAGTCGGTAGTTCGTCGGTAGATAGGGTTACGCCCGAGAGGGGCAACCTTCTCGTCCTCGTAGTCCAACCGGTAGAGACACCCGGCTTAAACCCGGCACAGTGTGGGTTCAAATCCCACCGAGGACACCGCCTGCCGGCCTGACAAACAGATGTTGTCGAATTCCGGAATATTTGTTACCGTTGAGCATGACCACTCGTTTCTCGCAAACCACAAATCCAATCCTTAAGCGCTACGAAGCGCCCGCTAAAGGCGACGGATTCGCCTACGCCGAAGGTCAAAGCGCCTATACGCAGGCGGCCGGGGGTTCCGCTGGCACTCAAGCAGAGTTTGAGACCATCACGGCCGGTGGCGGCGCTCGTTTGACCTTCCCCGACGTAGTCGTTAAGAGCACCATTCTTTTCGTCATTACGGTCGTCATGGCCTTTGTCGGCTGGGCACTCGTTCCCAGCATGCCGGCAGTCCTATGGATCGGGTTGATCGGTGCTCTGGCGTTTGGACTCACAAGTGCATTCAAAAAAGAAGTTTCCCCAATTTTGGTCTCGCTGTACGCGACATTTGCGGGGCTAATGCTGGGATCAATCAGCTGGGCCTACGACCAAATGGCCCTCGCGCAGAACTACCAAGGACTTGTTAGCCAAGCAATCATTGGGACACTGACTGCGTTTGGCGTCATGCTGTTCCTCTACGGAACCGGAATTGTGAAGGTCAACGGTAAGTTCAAGCGGATCTTCATGGCCGCCATGATCAGCTACTTCATCATTGCCATGGCATCCCTGGTTGGTGCGCTCTTCGGTGTTGGTGGCGGTTGGGGCTTCTACGGGGTCGGTATTTGGGGCCTGCTGTTGTGTGCGGCCGGTGTACTTCTTGCATCCTTCGCTTTGATGCTGGACTTTGAAGCGATCAAGCAAGGAATCGCAATGGGCTTGCCAGAACGTGAATCGTGGAGGCTCTCATTTGGGCTTCTCGTCACACTTGTCTGGCTCTACCTGGAAATCTTGCGCTTCCTGTCAATTTTGGCTGGTCGCGACTAGGCACTCCGTTACGGAAGTGCTCGCCGCAACTCGGTGAGCGCTTTCGCTGCGACTTCGTTTCCCTCGGGGTTCATCATTAATAAGTCTTGAGTTACCACCGTGATCTGTGCAACGTAAGCACTTGGCCCAACCCTTGGTAACTCTTGTGCGCCGCCCTTGCTTGATTCAGAAATTACCCGTGCGCAGTCATGAACGGGTTGTTCCATTCTGGCGAGGCGATCTAGGTTTAAGCTCCCGAGGCGAATTGAGATTCGATCGAGTTCGCGCAACATTATTTGCCGGTCTGAATCCACGAGTCAAGCATAAGCTCAGATTGAGCACTTGCTATTTCATCGCGAGTGTTTGCAAGAAAATAGGCTGTTACTGCGTGAAATTGAAACAGACATAGGGTTAAGCCGTGCAGATCTACGACTCAGTCATCGACTTAATCGGAAACACGCCATTGGTGAAACTCAACAAGGTCGTTCAAGGGATTGTCCCTGACGGCGTCACGGTTGTCGCCAAGGTTGAATATGTCAATCCCGGTGGTTCAGTCAAAGACCGAATTGCCGAACGGATGATCGACGCCGCGGAGAAAGACGGCTCACTGCAGCCAGGCGGAACAATTGTTGAACCAACGAGTGGAAACACCGGTGTCGGATTGGCAATGGTGGCCCAACAGCGGGGCTACAAGTGTATTTTTGTGTGTCCCGACAAAGTCTCCGAGGACAAGCGCAACGTTTTGAAGGCGTACGGCGCTGAAGTTGTTGTATGCCCGACCGCTGTTGACCCAGAAGATCCTCGTTCTTACTACAGCGTGAGTGACCGTCTTTCGACTCAACCAGGTGCTTGGAAGCCAGACCAGTATTCCAATCCCAACAACCCGCGGTCGCATTACGAAACAACCGGACCTGAAATTTGGGACCAGACCGATGGAACGATTACTCACTTCGTTGCAGGTGTCGGAACCGGTGGAACGATTTCAGGAACCGGGCGCTACCTTAAAGAAGTCAGTAGTGGCAAGGTGAAAGTAATCGGTGCTGACCCTGAAGGTTCTGTATATTCCGGAGGTTCAGGTCGGCCCTATCTGGTCGAGGGCGTCGGCGAGGATTTTTGGCCGTCCGCCTATGACCCCGAAATCGCTGACGAAATTGTCGCTGTTTCTGACAAGGATTCATTTGACATGACTAGGCGGATGGCCCGCGAAGAGGGACTGCTCATTGGTGGATCCTGTGGCATGGCGGTCGTTGCCGCTTTGCGAGTTGCCGCAAAAGCTGAGCCAGGTTCACTCGTTGTTGTGCTTCTTCCAGATTCGGGTCGGGGCTACCTCTCCAAGGTGTTCAATGACGACTGGCTTTCAACTTACGGTTTCCTTCAGGCTGATACCGAACAAACAATCGGTGACGTTCTTCGGGCGAAGTCACTTGATGGAGACCTGCCTGATTTTGTCCACACACACCCTACGGAATCAGTCGCTGACGCAATTGCGATTCTCAAGGAATACGGTGTCTCGCAGATTCCTGTTGTCCGTGCCGAACCACCAATCATGACGGCTGAAATTTCGGGTGCGATAGTTGAACGAGTCGTCCTTGATGCGCTCTTCCACGGGACCGCTCATCTATCTGATCCGGTTGATTCAGTAATGAGTCCCTCGCTACCCATGGTGGGTGCCGGTGAGTCGGTAACTGCCGCAATTGCAGCTCTCACCGAGTCTGATGCCTTGATGGTGGTTGACGACGGCAAACCCACGGGTGTTATTACCCGCCAAGATGTCTTAGCCTTCCTGGCTATCTAGAACCCAAGGCCGACTTTCCCAGTTCCTGGGAAAGTCCGGCGTTTTGGCGACCAAAACGCGTGTTTCTGTCTGACTTTCCCAGTTCCTGGGAAAGTNNCTGGGGGGAATGGGGTGCCGGTGTTGGAGTGGCAGCGGTAGCCGTTGGGGTTTTTGTACAGGTACTGCTGGTGTGAATCTTGGGCCAAGTAGTAGGTGAAGTCGCTGGCTGGGGCAATCTGGGTGGTGATGGGGCCAAGGCCCTTAGAGGTGAGTGCTTGCTGGTACTGCTGGGCGGTTTCTAGCACAACTTTTTCTTGCTCGGGAGTTGTCCAAAAGATTGCTGATCGGTACTGGGTACCCACGTCGTTACCCTGGCGGTTCTCTTGGGTGGGATCGTGGTTTACCCAGAAGATTTCGAGGATTTCCCGGGTGGAAATTACCTGTGGGTCGTAGACGACCAACGTTGTTTCGGTGTGACCGGTGAGCCCTGTGCAGGTTTCCTCATAGGTCGGGTGAGTGGTGAATCCACCCATGAATCCCACACTCGTATTGATCACGCCAGGGGTCTGCCAGTAGATCTCTTCGACCCCCCAGTAGCAGCCCGCCCCGAGGTAGATAACTTCCAAACCCAGCGGCCAAGGCCCTTCGAGGGAAGATCCCAAGACGGCGTGGGTCTCACTTACGGGTAGTGGCCGCGCGCTGCGGCCGGGTAGGGCCGACTCGGGGGCCACCATGGTTGGTTTTCCAAATCCGAACATGGCCTAAACATAATGTGAATTGCCGACCTCTGCTCTGCCGCGGTGCTGCGTGCAACATAGGCTCAAGCCATGGACGGTTTTAATACACGCGCAATTCATGCAGGCCAGGCACCAGACCCTGAAACAGGTGCGGTGGTGACGCCGATTTATCAGGTGTCAACATACGCTCAAGACGGTGTTGGGGGTTTGCGAAACGGATACGAGTATTCGCGCAGTGGCAACCCGACACGAACGGCATTACAGGAATGCCTCGCAGCACTCGAAGCCCCCGGAATCGAATCTGCCCGCGGCCTCGCATTTGCTTCTGGTCTAGCCGCTGAGGACACACTAATTCGGACAGTGCTCAAGCCGGGGGACCATGTGGTTCTTCCCAACGATGCCTACGGTGGCACTTATCGACTGTTCAAGAAAGTTGCAGAGCCTTGGGGAATCGACCTTACGACTGCGGCTGTCACCGACCCTGATGCTATTGCCGCCGCAATGACTCCCAAGACCAAGCTTGTCTGGATCGAAACTCCAACAAACCCCTTGCTCAATATTGGCGACATCGCTGCCATTGCTGAGGTTGCTCACGCCGGTGGAGCTCTGTTGGTAATCGACAACACATTCGCATCCTCCTACCTTCAGCAGCCACTCCTTCTTGGAGCGGACGTTGTAATTCACAGCACGACCAAGTACCTCGGCGGTCACAGTGATGTGGTTGGTGGTGCGCTTGTCGTTGCCGACGCCGAACTTGGTGAGCAGTTGGCCTATCACCAAAATGCCATGGGAGCGATAGCTGGACCATTTGATTCCTGGTTGGTAATGCGCGGGATTAAGACACTTGGCGTTCGCATGGATCGTCACAATGACAATGCGGCAAAGGTTGTTGAGCTCCTTGAAGGGCACGCAGGTGTTGGTCAAGTCTTTTATCCCGGACTTCCCTCACACCCGAACCACGAAGTCGCAAAGAAACAAATGAGTGGTTTTGGCGGGATGGTGTCCTTTCGTGTGAAAGCAGGTGAGCAGGCAGCACTAGATATTTGCTCTGCAACAACTTTATTCACACTTGGCGAGTCACTTGGTGGCGTTGAGTCGCTGATTGAACACCCTGGTCGCATGACACATGCGTCGGTGAGCGGAAGCCCACTCGAAGTACCAAACGACCTAGTTCGACTCAGCGTTGGCATTGAGGAAGCCGACGACCTAATTGCTGACCTCGAGAAGGCGCTGCATTAGCCGTGGCCTTACTCGTGCCAGAGGGTGACTCGTTGCGGGTTTCACTTTCGGGCAAAGAGGAGTTGGGGGCCTTAAAGAGAAGCTTCTCCATTCCCTTAGGTAACGTGAGCGACTTCGCTCACGTGAGTGACCTTTGGGTCCACTTGCGCGGGATCAGGGCGCCGGGCACAGGTCTCCCAGGTGTGATCATGCTGGGAACTACGCGCTACCAAGGCAAGAAAGACTTCAATGCGGTTTACCTCCACAGACCCGGCTATGTCTTGACATTGACTGGCAATGCCTTTGCGCGCGTTTTAGTCACTGAATGCACGGGCCAAGTCGCATGGGAAAAACTACCCGTTAGTTAGCAATCGTTGCTACTGGAACCGCAATTGAGTCTGAGGTCCGACAGGTATCGCCGGAGCAGGTGCTGAGTTGTGTGAGTTGCGCAGAAAGGCTGCGCAGTAGTAGCGGATCTGCTGTTTTTACGATATTGACCATTTCATATGGATCATTTTCCCGGTCATAAAGTGTTCTCGAGCCGTCGACATATTCAACGTACAGCCACTTTTCGCTACGAAGTGCGAAGAATTGAGGTGGCGCATTTTTTTGAAAATCGGGATCATCGGGTGTTGAAATTCCAAGGCTTTCGGAGAGGACGGCCTTGCGCCAGCCTTCCGGTGTTTCTCCTTGGGCAAAGAAACCTACGAGTGAGCGCCCGTCAACCCAGTTGGGGGCCGTGGTTCCAAGTATCTCAGTAAATGTAGGACCAAGGTCGATCGTGCTGGACATTTCGTTAACGGTAACTCCGGCTGGTACGCCTGGACCAATGACGATCATGGGAATGACAGTGTCAGAGGCATACGGGGTGCGTTTACCCTTAAACATTCGTCTTTCTGCCATGTGATAACCGTTGTCGGTTGTAATGACAACGAGAGTGTCCTTATCGTGACCCGTCTCCTTGAGCTTAGCCATAATCGCGTCAACCGAGTCAGCCACAGATTCAGCAGATTGGGCACGTTTGCGCCACTGTTTGTCAGCGTTGGCCAGTTGTGTTGCATTGAGTGGTTTCTTGTCTTTCATCCACTTAGGTTCGTCAACCCCGTAGGTGTTGTAGGCAGGATTGCGAGGGGCCACCGTCCCACCGTGCTTAAGAGCATTGCGCGTTGCGACAGGAGCTGGCTTGTGCGGGCTATACGTGGAGAGTTCTAGGAAGAATGGGGATTCGGCTGTCTCGATGAAGTTTGTGGCTTTGTCAGTGATTACATCATTGAGGAAATCAGTGGGCTTATTTCCGTACCGAACGAGAGTCCCATTGTCATTCATTGTGTAGTTGTAGCCCGTGTAAGAATCACCGCGCGAGATGGGAACGCCCCATTGATCCCAGCCCGGTGGAATGTAGGTTGCTTCACTCGGTTGAGAGGGAAAATCGTTGAGGTATTTGCCGAATAGTGCTGTGGTGACTCCCGCGTTGTCGAGCCACACTGGCAAGCAGTCTTGCTCCTCTTTGCGGTCACGAAAAGTTGGCCAGCCACCACCGGTTTTTTCAATGTTTGAGATCACTTTGTGGTTGTGAATGTATTGAGCACGCATGATGGATACCCGGGACGGGCAACACAGCGAGTCCGTGACTGTTTGATTCATGAAGGTCATGCCTTGTTCGGGGAGAGCAGCCAGTCGCGGAACCTGATTAAAAAGATTCCAGTCAAGATCGTCAGCCAATATAAAGGCCACGTTCTTGACGTCGGCGAGGTCTCCCTCAGCGTTGACAACAGTTTTCTCACTCCCTACTTGACCTTCGATGAGGGGATCTGTCGAAGTAGTGGGTTCGGTAGCAGCATCTGCGGCGGCCGGTGTTGAGCGAACCGAGGCGACAAAGAAAGCAGCACCGACAGCAATAAGAATGAGCGCGGTTCCGGCCGCCACCAATTTGTTAATTAGCGGGTGATTTTCGGGCGAAGGGTCCACGTGCGTCACTGGGAGTTTTGATCCTTACTCGTCGCTCTATATTTGGTCTACACAAGTTCCGGTAGGGAACTTTCACAGACTACGTTACGTCCGAGCGTTTGAGAGTTTCGGGCATGCGAATCACGAGGAAAATTGGCAATATGGCGAGAAGCGCTCCAAATGCGAACGCCCAATCGAAGTCAAAAAGGTCTACCAGCAGGCCTGCGGCAAGAGGTCCCAGCACAGCGCCAACGTCGCTCATCATTTGGAAGGTTGCAACCACTATTCCACCCTTTTTGCCACCCATGACGTCTCCAATGACGGCAGAGGGGGCTGAACCCAAGAATGCGGCCCCAAATCCTTGGATCGCCATGCTCACCAAGAAGAGAATCGTTCCCAGCATTGCTGCTTTTCCTAGCCCGTTGACTGCAGCGTCCGCGAGAGTGAGAACTACCATTCCGATAGCCGTTGCGATGGTTCCGTAGAGGAGTGCCTTTCGTCGACCTTGAGTGTCCGCCATGCGACCGGCAGGAAGCAGGACGATTGCCTGTACGGCAGCGGCTGCAAGAAAACCAAAGCCAGCGAGGGAAGCTCCTCGATCCAGGCCTTCAACGACAAAAAGAGGTACAACAGAACTACGAAGGCCAAATGAAACGAACCCAGAGACCAGGTTTGTTCCGAGGGCTGCCTGATACGCCTTGTCTTTGAGAGCCAAGCGTAATTCTTCTACCTTATTGTTTTGACCCTCGGAAACTTGCTCCTCACGTTCGAGAAGTTGGGCGCGACTCAAGAAAACCAAAGTGACAATTGCGGCCATGAAAAGTGCCGCCGCGTACACGAAAAAAGGTGCTCGAATCGAAATTGCGACGACTATGCCGCCCACGGCTGGTCCAGCAACTCCACCCAGAAGGAAACCGCCCTGAAAGGCGCTTGCAGCTCGACCGCGCTGGCTAGAGTCCACCACGCGAAGAAGGAGGGCAAGGGCGGAAACCGTGAACATCGATGACCCAATGCCACCAATCCCGCGGAAGGCGACCAGTTGAATGTAGGTTTGAGAAAACCCGGCAATCACGCTGGAGGTAGCGACAATGATGAGCCCGGAAGTGAGAACGATTCGCTCACCCATCCGGTCGACCAGGATCCCAGCAATGGGCGCAAAAACAAATCGCATGAGGGCAAAGACCGAGATAACGGCGCTCGCCTGGAGCGCTGAAACTTCAAATGTTTTCGCAAAAATTGGCAGTGCCGGTGCCAAGATTCCAAATCCGATTGCGACGCAGAAAGCGATGGCAGAAAGCACGGCAACTTCACGTGGTAGCCCGCTTAACAGGGGGGTTCGCCTAATCGCGCCACCGAGTTTCCGGGTTCGCGAAGTGCCCTGAGGCTGATCCTGCGAACTGGCTGGTGTTTCGGGCACGATTTTCCTTTGTAGATGTGCTGGTGGAAATGTTCACTCAGATATGAACGCTCTGACTCTATCGGCGGGGTAATCCACAGGAGGAAGGAACCTCTTTCGCCGTGTTCAGGTTACAAGGCAAGATAGAGGTGTGGACCCTAATGCCTTAGTGAGCGCACCCGATGCGCACAGAGCCAAGGTGTATTCCGCTGAGGACCAATTCACGAGCTTGATGAATCGCGGTGGAAAAGTGGAATTTTTTGGCTCTACCCTAGACATTCCAGTGCAGAAAAGATTTGCCAATATCGAGTCGATCCGGTCATATGTTTCAGGACTTTTCGGTGAGTCGGAATTGGTTCACGCATTAGGTCTGAACCCACCGACTATTCGCGAGCGGAAGGGATCGGCAAAGGCTCACTACGAGTTCACCAGTCAAATAATTGCCATCCCGGTCACTGGGCAGTCAGCTACATGGGCCCTCCGTGAATCGGTTGTCTTGCACGAATGTGCGCATTATGTTGCCGCGAAGTTCGCGCCTGCTGGGGAGC
>DKME01000013.1:765-4956 GCA_002469525.1 Actinobacteria bacterium UBA7422 | reverse complement strand
GCAGAGCTGTCACCGCGCGCTGCGTCGAGTTCTTCGGCACTCGTTGCCTGGTTCACGAGAACGTTCTTGATGTACTGCATTGTCAGTGTTGAAGCGCCCTCCGAGATCTCTCCCGAACTTGCATTTGACGCAGCAGCGCGGACTATTCCACGGAAGTCGACACCGTTGTGTTCCAAGAATCGGGCGTCTTCAACTGCAATCGTCGCCTGCCGCATTATCGGGGCGATACTGTCCAATGGGACTTCAATTCGATTTTGGTAGTAAATCGTGGCCAAGACCGAGCCGTCAGCGGCAAGGATAACGCTGCGCTCGGGCAGCGGCGGAGTATTAAGTTCGTCGGGCAAGGACTCGAAATCTCTCACAACGTCGCGGGTGAGCACACCCAGACTGCCGGCGAATGGAATGAGCATCAGGCCGACCAGCGTGCCGGCGAGAACGGAAACACCCAAGATTGCCCCGAGACTGGCCACAATTCGGCCTATGCTTCGTCGTTCCCGTGGCATATTCATCAGACGACAAGGGTAGGTCAATCGTTCCCTTAATCCAAAGGCATCCCAGTTCACCCGATAAAAAGGGATTTTTCACCCACGCGATTATCCATTTATGAGAAAGTTCCCTGGGAAACTTTGTGACTTTATTCCCAATTTAAAAAACTATTGACTCTGCCTTCCGGTCGGAGCATAGTTCGGCGCAATAGGTGTGAATGGCGAATATGTCCTGGAGTCCAGCTTTGGGGGCAACTAAATGAGGAGTTTGCGAACATATGTCGATTGCAACGGAATGGGCTGTCAACGCAGCTTGCAGAAATACAGATCCAGATACGCTTTTTGTCCAAGGTGCGGCTCAGAATCGCGTCAAGGCCATTTGTCTGGGTTGTGACGTTCGAACCGAATGCCTCTCGGACGCATTGGACAACCGAGTCGAGTTCGGGGTCTGGGGTGGAATGACTGAGCGAGAGCGCAGAGCATTGCTTCGCCGAAGGCCAAATGTTAGTTCTTGGAAAACACTTCTCATGAGTGCTCAAGACGAGTACGAGCGCCAGTCATTTCTTAGCGCAACAGATCGAGCTTCCTAACTACCACTTTAACTCTTGGTTAGCCAGGGCTGCACCGATTTCGCGTAGCCCTGCGAGGTCATGCACGTCTTGGGACATGGCGGGTACGGGCTGAACTGGCACAGTGGGGTGCGCCGCGGTAAACCGCAGGGCCAAGTGCTTCTGCCTCTCTTTAATCTCCATGCGCTGGGCGTGTAGTTCAAGGAGCGAGGCGGTGAGATCCCCCGTACCTTCTGCTGTGAGTTTCTGTGCCGCAGCAAGAACTTGATCTTGGGTGAGTCCAGTTTCGGGCACCTCTTGCACCCGGTTAAGAATCAGTCCGCCAAGGGGCATTCCGTCTTGGTTCAGTCGCTCCACAAAATAGGAAGCCTCGCGAAGTGCATCGCGTTCGGGCGCGGCGACCACAATGAATTCGGTGCCAGAGTCCTTGAGGAGCGCATAGGTTGCATCCGCTCGTTCGCGGAAACCACCAAATGTTGTGTCAATGTCGGCTACAAAGTTACCAACATCGGCCAGGACCTGGGCCCCAAGCAACTTGCTCAATACGTTCGTGAAAATCCCAAATCCCATGGCTGCAATCCGACCGATTCCACGACCGGCTCCTCTGGCGGGTGCAGTAATGATTCGAATCAAGCGACCGTCGAGAAAGGACCCCAGCCGGGCAGGTGCATCCAAGAAGTCCAGAGCATTGCGACTGGGAGGTGTGTCCACAATTATCAGGTCCCACTCTGATTCGTCAGCGCGCAATTGACCGAGTTTTTCCATTGCCATGTATTCCTGGGTGCCGGCGAAAGAGGAGGAAAGCGCCTCGTAAAAGGGATTACTCAGAATCTTTTGTGCCCGCTCGGGGTCGCTATGCGACTCAACGACTTCGTCGAATGTGCGTTTCATGTCGAGCATCATCGCGCTTAAAGCGCCGTTAGAGATTCCAGGAACTGGTCGCGGGGTGTTATCAAGCTCTGTGAGGCCCATGGCTTGGGCGAGTCTGCGTGCCGGGTCGATAGTGAGAACGCAGACATTGCGTCCGAGTTCGGCCGCGCGAAGCCCCAATGCTGCCGCAGTCGTGGTTTTCCCGACACCACCTGAGCCAGTGCACACGATTATGTGCTTGTCCGGATTAGTAAGAATTGCGTCAATATTTAGTGTCACGCTAGTTTCCCTCACCGATTCCGCTGGCGTTCAAGATCGCGGCGAGTTCATATAGAGCACCAAGATCGATTCCACTGGGCAGTAGCGGTAAGACAAATAGGGGCAAACCACTTTGGGTGAGCCGCTCAAGCTCGGTGACTTCCAAGTCAACTCGTTCAGCATGGTCGTTGGCCTCGGTGAGGAGAGCCTGAATCAACTCTGCTGTTGGTTTTAGACCCGCGGCAGCAAGTTCAGATTCGATTTCACTAGCGGGAAGATCGCCCGCGAGTGCCATTGCACGCCGCGGTGCATCGAGTTGTGGCGGTCGGGTCATGTTCACGAAAATTCCGCCAACGGGTAGTTCCGCTGCCTTGAGTTCAGCAATACCGTCGAGCGTTTCTTGGACCGGCATTTCTTCAAGCAGGGTCACAAGGTGGATCGCTGTTTGATCTGATGCGATCACGTTCATGACCGAATCTGCATGTGATTTGATCGGACCCACCTTTGCCAAACCGGAAACTTCGCCGTTAACGTTGAGAAACCGTGTGATGCGTCCCGTGGGAGGAGCATCGAGAATAACAAAATCGTACGCATTGTCTTGATTCTTCTCCTTGCGCTTAACTACCTCGCAGGCTTTCCCGGTAAGTAGTACGTCACGCAACCCCGGGGCAATAGTTGTTGCAAAGTCGACCGCGCCCATCTTGCTCAATGCGGATCCGGCCCG
Source organism: Actinobacteria bacterium UBA7422 (assembly GCA_002469525.1). GTDB lineage: Bacteria > Actinomycetota > Actinomycetes > S36-B12 > S36-B12 > UBA4592. Next base: position 2,050 of record DKME01000013.1, on the reverse strand, counting down.
GCGCAGTTTGTAAAACATCTCGAGGTAGTCAAGGAGGGCATCTTCGGTGTCAACGGCAAGTGCCCAGACTTCCCCGCCTCCGGGAGCCACAGCAATTTTGCGTTCCTCGTAGGGCAATGGAGCTGTATCAAAGAGTTGGGCGATTCCTTGGCGACCTTCAACCTCCATGAGCAGGGCGCGATAACCACCTTTTGCTAGGGCAATTGCCAGAGCAGCCGCGAGAGTGGTCTTGCCGGTGCCCCCCTTACCGGATACGACATGAAGGGTTACCTCGGGCCAATGCTGCACTCGTTTACTTTACAGACCCCGCTGGCGTTACGCTCGGCCCATGACAACTTGGGAATACGTAACAGTGCCGCTCTTGATCCATGCCACAAAGCAAATTCTTGACACATGGGGACAGGATGGCTGGGAGCTTGTTCAGGTCGTGCCCGGTCCCAACCCCGACAACATGGTTGCCTATCTCAAGCGCCCACAAGGTTAAGAGGTACATCATGTCCGCAGTTGAAGATCGTCTTGCCGAACTAGGCCTTAGCGTCCCTGAAGTATCAGCGCCGGTGGCCGCTTATGTCCCCGCTGTGATCAGTGGACAGTACGTCTACACATCGGGTCAATTACCCATGGTCTCCGGAGCGCTCCAAGCAACAGGCCGGTTAGGTGCTGAAATCGAGGTTGATGAAGGCGCATCACTGGCCCAGATTTGTGCCCTGAACGCCATCGCTGCAGTCAAAAGCGTCATAGGCGATCTCGATCGAGTCGTCCAGGTTGTCCGAGTCACAGGCTTTGTTGCTTCGACTTCCAACTTCACATCCCAGCCGGCGGTGATTAATGGTGCGAGCAACCTATTGGGAACCGCATTTGGCGGAGCCCATTCGCGCTCTGCGGTTGGTGTCGCTCAGTTGCCACTTGGAGCTCCCGTTGAGATCGACATGATTGTTGAGTTCAAGTAGCACGTGGAGATACTTCCGCTCACGCAACGAGTTGAGTCTGTTGCGCATGGTGACGGTCGGTGGGAAATTCCAGTAGCCCAGCCGGCTTCGACGGTTGTCATTGCTCGTCCCGCAAAACTTGGATTTGAAGTATTACTCCTACAACGCAGCTCCACTATGGCTTTTGCTCCACATATGGCGGTATTTCCCGGAGGCCGAGTTGACTCGTCCGACTACGAGCAAGCAGATCCCTTTATTGCGTGCGCTTACCGGGAAGTGCACGAAGAAGTGGGACTGAATCTTGGCGACCTGGTTCACCTTGATCATTGGATTACTCCTGAAGTTGAACCCATTCG
>DKME01000013.1:0-723 GCA_002469525.1 Actinobacteria bacterium UBA7422 | reverse complement strand
CTGGTGACAACCGAAGCGCACACGATGCTCTGGTTGACCCCGGCTGACGCATACTCTCGCTCACTTGATGGTTCACTTCCCATGCTTCGCCCCACCCAGGTAGCTCTCACGGAATTGAACCAGAACCACAATGTGGAACAACTGCACCGATTCGCATCCGAGCGTAAAGTTATTCCTCGATTGCCTAAGCCTGTTGTTGATTTGAACGGTGAGATTCGTTGGGATTTAGTCCACGGTGTGACCGGTGAAATCATTTCATTCGATGTTGGCAGAGCCAAACAAGAAACAACTGGCTCCGATGAGTAAGGCACTTGCATGAATAGTGAGCAAAATCCGCCACCATGGCTGGGTGGGGTTATTTCTTCAGACATTAATTGTGTGCTTGCGCCCAACCCTTCCCCATGGACCCTTGAAGGCACCAATACCTACTTAATTGGTGCGGAAAGCGGTAAGCACGTGGTCGTTGATCCGGGTCCGGCAAATATTGGGCATCTGCAACGAATTTCACAATTGGCACGGGGACCCATTGAGGCAATTATTCTCACTCACGCTCACCTTGACCACTCTGAAGGTGCACCCGATCTGGCCGAGTTGGTTGGCGCTCCCGTGATTTCGAGTCGTGAAATTTCCGGGTTGGACTTAGGTTCAGTTGAACTTTCCATGCATCAAACTCCTGGACACAGTTCCGACAGCATCTGTATTACGGTGAGCACCCCAACGGGA
>DKME01000121.1:7834-8133 GCA_002469525.1 Actinobacteria bacterium UBA7422 | reverse complement strand
AAGCGAGACCGTCAGGCCCGAGTCCGAGGTGGCCGTGAGGCTGACCGTTCCGGTGGGCAGTTCCTGGTCACCCGGGTTCGCGAACGTGATCGTTTGGGCCACCCCGCATTCGAAAACCATGTTGACGTTTCCGTTGTCAATCGCGAATTTAACGTAGCTGTAATCCTGGTCGAGCGTGTAAGTCAGTGTCGCCGGAAAAGTACTCGTGGATGCCTTCGACGAGAAGGAGGCGGAGACGCCCCCGCCGGCGGAGGTACCCGCCATGATGTGAGCGGTCGTGGGCGTCGCACTTGTTGGGC
>DKME01000121.1:0-7758 GCA_002469525.1 Actinobacteria bacterium UBA7422 | reverse complement strand
GGACCCGGTGTACGCGCCATCGTCATCAACGGCCTGACATCCGGTACTTAACGCCGCGGAGGCTGCCGGAGCGACGGCGACGAGTCCGGTTGCCGCAAGCAGCATGGCCGTGACGGCTGATCCACAGCGAGCGAGCGTGCGACGGTTCATGATGTCCTCCAGGAACAGATGTGATGAAGGTAGAAAATAACCCGAAATCTGCTGATTTCACCTACGTCCGTGTCGAATGAAACAAAATGACCTGTCTTGTTCCACCCTCAGCGTTCATGGTGAGGCGGTACGCAGCCGCTTAATCGAGGTCTACGGGTGGGGTTCGGCCTCCACCGCAGGTGCCCGTCGGGTCGCCAGGAAGGAACCGATGATCACCAAGGGGAAGCCAACGAGGATTCCCCAGGTCAGCGGCTCGCTCAGAACCACGACGCCGAGCGCGAGCGCCACGGCCGGGGCGATGAAGGTGATGACGGTCGTTCGGGACGGGCCGGCTTCGGCGATCAGAGCGAAGAAGACCAGGAAGGCCGCCGCCGTGCACAACACACCCAGGATGATCACCGACCACAACGCTTGGGCAGAGACGGGCACCAGTGGCCGGGTTACCCACGCCAATGGGGCGTAGACGATCGCGTTGACGACCAGCGCCATCGTGATGACGGCCATGGCGGGAGCGCGAGACAGTTTCGTGGCGACGATGATCGGGCCGAAGGAATAGCCAACGATCGTGATGCCCAAGGCGGCGACGCTGAGCCAATCATCACCGCGGATGTCGATCCCCACCAGCGTCACCACTCCGATGACACCGATGCCCACTCTCGGGCGACGACGCCAAAGACGATCCCGGCGTAACGGCAGGGTTCGTCATCAGCAACAGCGAGGTCGGAGAAGGGGCGTTCACGATCACGCCTCGGTTCACGGTCCTTGTCTGCAAGAACGGCATGAAGCGGACCAAGGACGCCATGCGCGCCGTTCATTTGGGCGAGCGCCTGTCCGAAGGGGCGATCAATTGGTCCGAGGAGACTCAGGCCAAGACGCTGGAACTGATCACGCTCAAGTCTCGGGACGCCGTTCAGACGTTCTTGGACATCGACTACATGACAAAGGTGATCCGCAGCATGGAGGATCAGGCTCAGGCCGAACTCAGCGACAAGCCGCAGCACGTCGTTCAATGGGTCGGCAAGAAACTGTCGTTCAGCGACGAAACCATCGACGGCGTTCTTGACCACTTCATTCGGGGCGGTCAGATGACAGCGGGCGGCATCATGCAGGCCGTTACGTCGTTCGCCCAGACCGTTCCTGACGGTGACCGCGCCGCCTCCTTGGAGGACAGCGCCTTCCGCGCTCTGGAACTTGCCTCAGCCTAGGCTGTTCACATGAAGGGAACGGACATGCTGACAATCGGTGAAGTTGCGGAGATCATGAATCTGCCAACCAACACAGTCACGTCGTATCGGTCACGGGGCTACATGCCCAAGCCGGACAAGCAGTACGGCAGGACTCCGCTGTGGAAGCGATCAACAATTGACAAGTGGCTGGCGACCAGACGGGACTACACCCGCAGTTCGTAGCAAACGCCCTCGGAGCGCCCTGGAACTTCGGTTCTGGGGCGTTTCGGCGTTTCAAAGCAAAAAGTGAGTCTCTGTGGTGGTCGCCAATAGACGATCTAGGGCTCGCCCATGTGATCAATAGGCCGGACAGGATCGGCCTTTAGAAAGGTTCACAGAAATTTCCATGAGGCGGAGGCTCGCACAAAGTTCGCACAAAGTGTCGTAGAGGCCAACTGTTACAGACGGCAGTAGTTGGCAGACGTCAGTAGTCAATTACTGACTACTTGGACCCTGTCGGACACGGTTCGCCAGAGGACCTATTTCGTGAATCACAGAACCGAGGTTGGCTCGCCAGTGGCTACAGTCCACGTGCAGGGGCAGTCATGATTCAGGCTTATACCTTGGGACAAGCAATCAACGACGTGTCTGACACCAAATACGACAATGAGGACTGGATCGCCTTGGTTGACCAGATGCTCGATCGAGTGTTTAGCTAAACGTCTTTTTTCTAGTCGCCTCGAGCAGCAGGGTTGCCACGTCAGAGACCACGACGCCTTCGGCGAGACCTTCCTGTTGCCGTGAGGTGACCGCGTCATTGAGCATTACCGAACAGAACGGGCACGCAACAGCGATTGTTTTAGCTCCAGTTGCGATTGCTTCGTCACCGCGGTTCTTATTAACGTGGGTTCCAATTTTTTCTTCCATCCACATGCGAGCACCACCGGCACCGCAACAGAACGACTTGTCGCCTGAACGTTCCATTTCAATCTTCTTCGCACCCGTGGCTTCTATGAGTTCACGTGGTGGTGTGTAGATATTGTTGTGACGACCCAGGTAGCAGGGGTCGTGGTAGGTCACGCTCTCACCAGGTTCGGTAATCGGGGTGAGTCGATTGGTGTTGACCAACTCACGGAGTAGTTGAGTGTGGTGAACAACGTCGTAGTCGCCGCCGATTTGTGGATACTCGCGCTTGAGTGTGTTCAAGCAGTGCGGGCAGGTGACCACAATCTTGGTCGCCTTGATCTCGTTCAGCATCTCGACATTTTGCATTGCCTGCATTTGGTAGATGAACTCGTTTCCGGCGCGGCGTGCAGGATCGCCGGTGCATGTCTCGCCGTCACCCAACACCATGAAGTTGACGCCTGCTGTGTGAAGGAGTTCAGCGACAGCTTTTGTGGTGGCTTTTGCGCGGTCTTCGAACGCGCCGGCGCAACCGACCCAGAACAGGTAGTCGACGTCGGCTGGGATTACCTCTTCACCGTCGCGCCCAAAAACCCGAACGTCAAAGGGAACTTCGGAGATCCAGGCATTTCGATCGGCAGCGTTCATGCCCCATGGGTTGCCCTTGGTTTCAACGTTCTTAAACATCCCGTTCAGTTCGTTGGGGAAGTCAGAGGCAACCATGACCTGGTTGCGTCGCATGTCGGCAATGTGATCAATGTGTTCAATGTCGACAGGACACTGGTTCACGCACGCGCCACACATGGTGCAGGACCACAGAACGTCGTTTCCGATCACGGGGAGTTCGAGTGAGAAGTCTCGGTGACCGTCGTAGGTGTAACCGTCGGTGCCAGCGTGTTCGGTCTCTGAGCGATCTCCGATGAATGGTCGCTGCAGTAATTCCTGTTGTTCGGAAGTCAGTCCAGCGAGTGCCTTCTCGTCGAACTCACCTGATCCAAGTGTGGAACCTTTAGCTGCGAGTAGGTAGTCCGAGGATTCAAAGAGATTGTCCCGAAGGTCCATGATCAGCAGCTTGGGGCTGAGTGGTTTTTCGGTGTTCCAAGCGGGACACTGATCTTGGCAGCGACCACACTCGGTGCAGGCCATGAAGTCGACGTAGTTCTTCCACGTGAACTCAGAGATATGACCCTTACCGAAAAGTGCTTCCTCCGGTGGGTCTTCAAAGTCAAGTGGCTTGCCGTCAAACATGATTGGCTGCAAAGGTCCAAGTGCGTTGGGTCGACGTGATGTGTAGACGTTGACGGGTGCAGTAAAAATGTGAAGGTGCTTACTGTTGAGAACAATCAGCAGGAGAACAAGAATCACGCCGATGTTGAGCCACAAGCCAACGGTTTCAATCCATTCGTTTGTGTGAATGCTGAGGCCGTTAATCCAAGTCGCGAAGTATTCGGACGCAAATGCACCGTCAGGGAATGGGAACACACCTGTGTTCACCTGAGCGGCGCGGTAAAGGAACAGCGTCCAAATAACGTTGAAGATCATGAACAGAATCAGCCAAGCACCGGCAGTGTGCGAACCGAAGAATCGGGATGCGCGGCCATCTTTGCGAGGGTCATTTGTTAAACGTATGAGTGCAAAAATTGCGATACCAACAAGGACAAGAATCGCGAAGAGGTCTTCCGCGAAACCAACGATCGCCCAAGTTCCGATGATCGGTACCGCGAAGTCAGCGACGTAAAGGGCGCCGAAAGCTTCGATGATAGTGAGGCCCAGAACGAGGAACCCCCAGAATGCGAATACGTGGGCAATGCCGGGAACTATCCACTTCAGAAGTTTCTTTTGACCTAAGACTTCAGTTGCTTCTGCCTCGACACGAATTGTGGGATCAGTGAAGCGACCGACCGACTGGCGACCGCTACGGGCTAGTGCGAAAAGGAACCATCCGCGTTTAGCCGCAAAGGCGATAAGTACTAGAGCAAGCACTGTGCCGACGAGTCCACGAATGAGCATCTGATCCATTGGGCAAATCTACTCACATTCTGGGAATGCCACTCATTACCCGCGGCTATTTGGAGGTAGGGCGGATTTGTCCGTATGTGAAAAGCGGGGGCAGTACGATCAGATAATGGCGGCGAATCCGGATCGGGCTTCGTATTTCCCTGCAATTGAGAAGAAATACGAGCAGCCCATGACGTATTGGTTTGATCAAATGAAGGAAATCTCAGATCGGAAATATCCCGAGCAGATCGCGTATCTTCGGGAGAATTACGGATTTAGCCAAGCCCATGCGAATGCATTGGTCCTGTATTCCCGTGGCTCCACCACTTCACGCAAATACGTGAGCGTGGATGACTACTTGAGGCAGTTTGACGATGTTAAGTGCGAAACCGTGCGCTCAATTTTTAAGGCTATGACGGGTAAGTACAAGAAAATGGATGTTGTCATTGCGTGGAATCACCCATTCGCCCAGATAGGTGACCGGTACATCATGGGGGTTTCAGTGCACCAGAACCACATCCTGCTGGGACCCACGAGAACCGAAGTCCTTACCGAACTAGCATCAGACCTGTCTCGCTATGTTGTGAACAAAAAGACTTTCAAGGTGCCTGTCGATTGGAAAGTTGACACCAAACTGATGCGCAAAATGGTGGAGTTGACAATTAAGAGATGATTATCCGGGGGTGACAGGTTGTCATGGACCGTTACTTGACAAAAATTTGCCCCTGCTGCCACATTCTTACCGCCTTTGTCCTCGGATTGAAATCAGCATCATTTCCTAGGCCCAAAGCTGTAAAGGTTCGCTGGACCAAAGCCTCTGTCGAGCGAACAGAGGCGCCGCGCTTCTTGGCGATCGCGGCATTTGTGTAACCCTCGGCTATCAGCAAGAGAATTTGACCTTGTGCTTTGCTAATACGAATTTGTTCCGACAAATTTACTTGTGGAACCGTTGCTTCGGTTTGTCCGGTGATCGATTCGTTGACCGCGGACACCAAATCGGAAACTGAACTCACTTGGGTTTTTACCAGATAAACGACATCGTCAGTGAGTTGATTTCCCATGGGTAAGGCCAATGAAGCCGAACCGTGCGAGGTGAGCACTACTTTACCGATCCAGGGGTGGTGCTCATCGACGTGAGCGAGCAGGTCAGCTCCGGTGGGAGCTCCATGCCCAAAATTCAAGTCGGTCACGATTGCATGCGGCGAGAACGATTCTATTTTGGAGATTGCATCGGGCACCGCTGGTGCCCCAACTACCGCAAAGTTCGCGGCGATCAATGCTTGTCTCACAAGCGCGAGCGTGAATGGATCGTTTTCCACCACCAACACCCGCGGCTGGAATCCTTGACCCATGACTCTCCTCTTTAGGTTTTACCTTAGCGCGGCTTTGAACTCAAGTCATCGGCGATACCGTAGGCCATATTCGAATAATCTGCTCACTCAATATGGCGGAATGAACATCCTGTGTCGGGCCAATGAACGGTGGGCTAGGTCCCCGGGTCCAGTTCCTTAGGATATTTTTTCTCGACACTGCCAAACAGGTTTGCTGATGTAGTAAAAACCGATGTTTTTTTACCAAATACGGATTTGCCACATTGACACCCCCGTGGCGCATGATGCTTAACTCTCCCCGGACGTGCTATCACATGTCCGGTCGCAAAGCAGGATCGAAAAGGATTTCGATTAAATAGTTATCAGGGGCCATCACATGGTGGTCCTGGGCATGGAAGCTCATTTCACTTTCTCGCCAGCACTTCGGTGCTGGTGCACAAAGGAGCCAAAATGCAAAACTCAACTTCCTCAGGAGGAAAGCAGACTCTCTCGTCGGAGAAGCAGTTGCTGGTGACCAGCAATCTTGCTCTCGTAGGGTATGTAGTCAGCGGCCTCGCCATGAAACTTCCCACGCATATTGATCGAGACGAATTAAGGTCGGCGGGGCTTGAAGGCCTCGTGCAAGCGGCTCATTCTTTCGCTGAGGACCGTGGGGTGCCGTTTCGTCACTTTGCAGCCCTTCGGATCCGTGGAGCGATTATGGATGACCTACGACGAAATGACTGGGCGTCCCGCTCCGTTCGCCAGGCCGGTCGTGTGCGCGAGCAAGCTGTGGACCACCTGATTGCAACTTTGGGTTCCGCCCCAAAAAAGGCAGAAATCGCCGAATATATGGGTGTGAGCATCGAGGAGCTCTGCAGCTTGGAGGCGTCCCTCTCCCGTGGCAGCGTGCTTTCCCTCGATGCGGACGCTGCGTCTGGGGGCTTCTCCTCAAAGGAAGTCGTGGATTCGGAGTCCGGCGGTCCTGAAGACCATATCTTGGAAAGCGAGTTCCAGACGTATCTGAGGGCGGCGGTTACAGCGCTTCCCGACCGTCTCGGTGTCGTCATCACGCGCTACTTTCTTCAGGGCCACGCCATGGCAGATATTGCTGAGGACCTTGGGGTGACCGAGTCCAGAGTGTCCCAGTTGCGCGCTGAGGCGCTTGTGCTGTTGCGCGACGGCATGAATACGCATCTTGCTCCCGAAGAGGTCCCGGTGTCAACGAGGCCTGGTGGGGCTGTGGACCGACGAAGGTCCGCCTACTTCGCGGCCGTTGCCGAAAACCAGTTGATGGGCTTGGATCAACGGCTGACCGAAGAAAAGAAAGCGGCTGCCGAGCGACCACTTCAACCAAGTACGGCCGGAATGGCCTCATGAACACTGTTGGTATCCACGTAAGAGAGGTATGTCATGTCATTTGAAATTGCCGCAATCGGTGCAAACGGGGTAAACACCCGGCCGGATATTGCCCTGTTGCAAGCCAATGCCACAAATGCGCTGGCAAAGATCTCGGGAGAGGTGAAGGCAGCCCAGGCAGCCCCGGTTGCCCCGACTAACCCGCCAGTGGGTCTGGTTTCTTCGTTGGCTGCCACTCAAACCGCAATTACGAGCACTCAAAACGCCGTAAATGTCCTGCAGACGGCGGACTCGGCGTACACCAATGGAGTCGCCCTTGCCCAGCAAGGCGTGGCTTTAGCTACAGATCGGCTGGCTGCAAGCGGTGACTCAGCGGCGGCCATTGACAGCCAGCTTTTGGCTGTTCAAGCCGGAATCGACTCTATTGGTGCCAACACCACGTTTGGCGGGGTTCCAGTTCTCGGAAATTCGGTGACTGCCGCGGTGGGCTCTAACGGCGCCAGCATCACGGTGACCCCTGCTTCCATTGGACCGGTCAACTCCGGGACCCCGGTCCAGCCTGGCAGCATTGCCGAGTTCCAAGCGGCCGCCGTAGCCATCACTAATTCTCAGTCGGTAAATGCGGGGAATCTGAACTCGATGCAAAACTCGCTTCAGGTTCTCGAGTCCACTGTGGTCAATCAGCAAGCGGCGATCGGTCAGGCTCTTGATGTGGGTGTTGTGAAAGAGATGATGAACCTGACTTCGGCCAGTATCGGTGCAGACCCCGCCGCCGCCCTGCAAGCTCAGGCCATGCAAATGTCTGACGCGGTGTTTAAACTCCTGTAAATCCGATTATCAAATCGCCTGCTAAAACGCTAAGCGGTGCCGAT
>DKME01000059.1:3112-20053 GCA_002469525.1 Actinobacteria bacterium UBA7422 | reverse complement strand
TCAACTCTGAGCTGAGTGTCCCGGTATAGCCTGTTCCGGGTAGGCAATCTGACCAATTGTGACCGGCTTGTATGGCACTGCGGGTGCATAGCCTGAATGGGCGTCGTGTTGTTGTCCGGAATTTCTCGCAGCCAACTCAATAGAAAAACTGGAACAGTACCTGCCTTGGCACTTGCCCATTCCCGCTCGATTAATCCGTTTCAAAGCACCAGCGCTACGAATATCTGGTTCAAGGGTGTTTTCGATATCGGCTCGCGAGAGTGAAAGACACCGACAAATAATTGTGTCTTCTTCGGCTAGTTTGGTTCCGATGTGTGGTCCGGCAAAAATTTTCCACAAGACGGCTTGAAACTTCTCTGCTCGCTTTTTTTTGCTGGATGCATGTTGGAGATCCCGTTGAAGCTGTGGACTAAGCGTAAATCCGAATTCCTGCACAATGCTGCTTCCTACAATTGTTCCTTGAGCTACGGCTACCTGCGCTCCACCAACTCCTGCACTATCGCCCGCGATCCAGACGCCGCTCACACTGCTGAGTCCCCGATCGTCTTTGGTGGCGCGCAATTGACCCGTATTGGGGTCGACTTCGTGATCACACCCGAGTGATCGAGCTATTTCATTTGATGGAACAAATCCAAAACCCATGGCCACTGCATTGACACCGAAAAGCTCCTCGGTTTCTGGGATCGCGTAACCTTCACTATCCACGCGCGCGACCGTTGCTCCTGTAACCTGTGAATCTCCACTAATTGCGACCACCGCAGCACCTTGACGAAAGCTCACCCTCTTTCTTGCCAAGAGGAAGAGGTAACCCAGGCCATCGAAAAAGAGGCCTGGTGAGTACCAAGCTAATCTGGCACTGCGAAGAATATTGCGAGCACCAAGGGGTTTACTGGTTTCAGCGAGGGCTCGAACCTTCACCCCGGATTTGAGTAACTCAGCGGCCATTTGCACGTTGAGTGGGCCGTTGCCTGAAATCATTACTTCGGTGCCCAGGGCAACGCGATATGAACGTAAGAGTGTTTGCGCGGCGCCGGTGGTCATAACTCCAGGGGTTGTCCAGCCACTAACCGGCATTCCGATTTCAAAAGCTCCGGTTGCGAGAACCATGTGTTTTGTGCTGATCCGCATTCGATCGTGCTTGCCCGCAAGGAGTACCTCTTGTTGTGAGAACGCCCCCCAAACAAGATATCCGGAAAGAATTGAGACGCGACTCTCGCGAAGTCGATCAATTAACTTGCGGCCTTTGACATATTGACGATCCAGTTTGTCTTCAATGAGTGTGAAATCACTTGCCGGCTGTTTGAAATACTGACCCCCCAGCGCGCCCCGTTCGTCAACGAGGGCAACACGTAAACCTGATTCAGCTGCGACAACAGCCGCTGACATGCCAGCTGGGCCACTACCAATAACCAACACATCAACATCGAGTGAAACCTCAGGTAGGTCCGTACCTTCTTCGTGCGGAATATCTCGATACTGCGGCTGCGAGCGAATATTCATTCCGGGCTTGAGATACGTCATGCAGGCAAGTTCGCCTTCAATTCCATTCACGCAGACGGCACACTCTTGACATACGCCCATGCCGCAGAAGACTCCACGTGGTTCGCCAACCGCGGTAACTCGACATGAATACTGCCCGACATTGATTAATGCTGATGCAATCGTGTCACCCTGAGTCCCAAGAAACGGCTGGTTGTCGTAAGAAAATTCAATGTCTTCCGGACCCGGAATTATTGCGTTAGTTGACGCCCGCATGTAGAAAAATTCCTTTCACGACCCCGTGAAGTAGATTGCTCACAAGTATATTGAACAAGTGGAATAGGACAATGCTGTAATGCAGGATCTCACTGATCGAACCATTTTGGTAACGGGAGCTTCAAAGGGAATTGGACGCACGATCGTTGAGTCTTTGGGTGCGCATGGCGCACGGGTGATTGCGCAATATTCCTCAGATTACGACGGGGTAGTTGCTGCAACAAAGAATATTGATAGTGATCGTAAACTCTTATTACGCGCAGACTTTTCCGATCCCAAAGCTTATGAAGGTTTATGGAATCAGACTCTCACGTGGGCGGGAAAGATTGACGTGTTGGTATCAAATGCGGCGGTGATGCCAGAAGCCGCTCTCACCGACAGCGACGAGGATTGGGCAACGGCCTGGAATCAGGCTCTCAACATCAACGCAAGTGCTCCGGCATTCCTCATTCGCAAGGCAGTTCTCCACTTTTTGGAAACAGGTGGTGGCAGCATTATCGGGATCTCTAGTTGGGCCGCCGTTCGAGGATCGGGCAACGCCCGACTTGGGGCCTATGCCGCGTCAAAAGCTCCCATCTCAGCACTGTTGAAAACAATAGCTCGTAACTACCACGACAAAAATATCTCTGCCTACTTAATTTCGCCCGGTGTAGTTCGAACGGCGATGTCTGAAGCTTCGGCACGCTCACTCGGAGGGGAGGAAGCCGTCACTGCATCTCTGGCCATGGCGGAGTGGGTACCGCCCACTGATATCGCCGAAACGGTAACTCTATTAGCGACAGGAAAACTCACGAGCCTTAATGGCTCCACGATCGACATTAACGGCGCTTCGTATATCCGCTAGAGGTACACGTCGTCTCCGTCTTGGAAGCCTGGAACATTGAGAACGTAGTATTCACCCTCGCCCTCTAGTTGGTAAAGGGTTCCTGCATTGATCGTGAGCGCATCACCCTTTGTCAGCGACACCCGTTCAGTGGCGTTGAGCAAAAAGTCAATACTCCCTGAAACCACAAGATAAATTCGAAGTTCGGAATGTGTAATGAGTGGCCGATGAAGCCCTTGAATGTGGACAAAGCTCGCACTAACTTTTTCTGAGAAATCAGTTGATCGCAGGAGTGTGTGAAGCACAAGCTGATTGTCCGGTTCCTCAATCCGATTTTCAGGATTTGAAGGCCACACATTGAATCCCCTAGTCAAAAATCGGTCCAACCGTACGCGTACGCTTGAGTTCAAAGAACTCGGGGAATTGTGCTGCTGTCACCACGGCGTCAAAGAGGACTCCAGCGCGCTCACCTTGAGGAGCAGGGGAGAGCACAGGTCCAAAAAAGGCTGTTGAATCAACGGCAATAATGGGAGTACCCACGTCCTCGCCTACCAACGATAATCCGCGTGTGTGAATTTCAATAATGTCGCTGTCAAGTGATTCGTCTTCTGCGGACTCCGCCAGGCTTGCGGGTAATCCGAGCTCTGAGATCACGCGCTCGGACAGTTCCCTGGAGAAGTCTTCTTTCTGCAGGTGAATGTGGTTGCCGTACGCGGTGTACAGGTCACCAACAACCGAAGGGCCCATACTCTTTTGTGCAGCCACCATGACCCGAAGGGGTCCCAATGCTTTGTGGGCATTCTCCAAGTATTCGTCGGTGATCCAGTCTCTTCCCAGGTTGAGGAAATACAGGCTCATGACATTCCATGTGATGTCCACGTCCCGAACTTTTTCTACCTCTGTGAGCCAACGGGAGGTCATCCATGCCCACGGGCACAACGTATCGAGCCAAAACTCTACTTTTTGCATGCGATCCCTTTCTAGATCCGTACCAATGGTTCGCCAGCCTGCATTACGAAGTCAATCTCCCGAAGATTTTGCGGGTCCTCGAGCGGGTTCCCTTTCGTGGCGACAAAATCCGCAAGGTAGCCGGGCTGAATCTGGCCTAGATTCTTGCCTTGGTTCATGAGGTCCGCAGCGGTAGATGTTATTGATTGAAGCGCCTTGACGGTACTCAAACCCGCTTCATGCATAAGAAAAAGTTCATGCAACGCTGCCGAAACTCCGTCGACTAGATCACCCGGCGGGTAATCGGTTCCATTTGTCATGCGGATGTTTGCCTTTATTGCAAGTTTCGCACTTTCGAGGTGGCGATCGCTTGCAGCCAAACAGTTCTGAATTGATGCCTCTTCAAAACCACGTGAGCGCATCCACGATTCCGATCGGGTTACACACAGGGTCGGTGAGTAGAACACATTTTTCGCAGCCATGAGATCCACTGTCTCCTGGTCCATGACATATCCGTGTTCAAATGAACGAACCCCGAGGCGCAAAGCCTGTTGGATCGCTTCCGAGCCGCCAGCGTGAGCCACAACATAGGTGTCGTGTTCTGTGGCGGCCTGAACCACCCCGCGGATTTCATCGTCTGTCATCTCTGGATTCTCTGGCTTCTCACCGGCATGCGCCATGCCGCCGGTAATGAAAATTTTGAGGTGATCAGCTCCGTCGTTGAGTTCCCCGATAGCCGCCTGATAGAAGCCTTCATAATCCTCCGCGTAGCTGCAAGCCGATCCTTTTCCATGCCCGTTTGGGGTTGCTAAAGCTCTGCCTGCACCAAATATTCGCGGGCCTTGGAACCATCCGGCGCGTGCAGCATTTCTCAAGGCTAGGTCTACTTGATTCTGCTCATGGACACATCGAATAGTCGTGATACCTGACATCAATGCTTCACGTGCCCGTTGCGCTGCCCTGAAAGCGGTGACGGCTGGATCTTCCTGTGGATCGGTGAGTGAGAAAGGGAACACCACCGATAAGTGGGTATGACATGAAATAAGCCCAGGGAAAAGATACCTGCCCTCAAGATCAATGACTTCGCTTTCAGACATACCGCCGATGGGTGACAACACACCTACACCCGTGATGACACCTTGACTATTAATTTCCACAGATGAATTGCGTGTGACTTCGCCATTAAGTACATCGACGATATGGGCATTGACTATGTGCATAACGCACCTTTCCCGGTGAAATCAAGAGGCGGGGACACGCGGAATTAATTCGAGCGAAACAGGCTCCTGCCCTGCCTTTTGTAAATGACAGGCGACCTGACGGTTATCTGCCAACGTAACGAACTCGGGCTCGACAACAGCACACTCAGGCATTGCGAGTGGGCACCGAGGGTGGAACCGGCAGCCACTCGGCGGGCTCATTGGGTTTGGGACATCACCCGGAAGGTCGGCCGGCATTGACGAGCGGCCGTCCGCATGCGGAATGGCAGCAATTAGTGCCTTGGTATACGGGTGGGCGGGACTCTCCCAAATCTGCTCAACCGTTCCGGTCTCCACGATTTTGCCGAGATACATCACGGCAACTCGGTCCGAGATGCGCCGAACAATAGAGAGGTCATGTGAAATGAACACCATACCGACCGACAACTCGTGAACGAGGTTCACAAGAAGGTTTGAAACTTGCGCTTGCGAAGATGTATCCAACGCTGAAATTGGTTCGTCGGCGATTAACACACTGGCAGAGGCAGCAAGTGCCCGTGCAATCGCAATTCGTTGGCGCTGCCCGCCTGAAAATTGGTGTGGAAAACGTCCTAATGCGTCTGCGGGCAGACCGACTGTGGCTAGTAGCTCTTGGGCACGCGCCAAGGCCTTTGACCGGTGCATACCGCCAATAACAAGTCCGTCGATTACTTGCGCACCGATTTTGCGCCGGGGGTTAAGTGAACCGTAGGGATCTTGGAAAACCATTTGGAGGTTTCGGAAATGTTCGGGTCTCTTGCCTCGAGTCAATTTCTTGACGGGTAATCCGTCAAAGATTACTTCCCCTTCTGCCGCACCAAGAATCCCAACAATGGCCTTGCCCAATGTTGATTTTCCGCACCCGGACTCGCCCACCAAGCCGAGAATCTCACCCTTCTCAAGACGCAGATCAACGCCGGCGACGGCTCTGACTTTTGTGCCATCGCGGTTGTATTCCACGACTAAGTCGTCTACCGAAAGAATTTCATTCATGATTGTTCCACCCGATCATGTGCAAATGGATTCACTGGACAGTAGATTCGGTGGCCTTTCGAGACCACGGTCGCATCAATTGGTGGCACACTGCAACGGTCCTCTGCAAATCCACATCGGGGATGAAATGCACACCCACTGGGGAAGTTTCCGAGCTCCGGAGGCATGCCGTCAATTGAGGTAAGAAATTTACCTTCTCTGCTAGCACCGGGGAGGGCCGCAATAAGTCCCTGCGAATAAGGATGGCGTGGATTTGACAGCAGTTCGCGTGCGGGGCCTGACTCGACTTCCGAGCCCGCGTACATAATGAGAATTTTATCTGTCAGAGAGCTAAGTACACCCAAGTCATGAGTAATGATCATGATTGAAAGATTACGTTCGTCTCGGATTTGATGAAGAAGACGCAAAATTCCCGCTTGCACCGTGACGTCGAGAGCAGTAGTCGGTTCGTCCGCGATCAAGAGTTTCGGTTCGCAAGCCAACGCCATAGCGATAGCGATTCTTTGGCGCATTCCACCTGAAAATTGGCTTGGGTGCGCACGAAGGGCTGAAGCTGGGTCAGGGATCTTCACCGTATCGAGCAATTTAAGCGCACTCTCCCGGGCTGCCGACTTACTCATTTTGTCGTGGTATCTCATATGTTCGGTCAACTGGGTCTGAACCGTCAACATGGGGTGAAGCGAGGTCATTGGGTCTTGGAAAATCATGGAGATTTCCTTACCCCGCATATGTTGGTACTTCTTTTTTGAACTCCCGAGCACTTCTTTTCCGTCAAAATTAATCGACCCGGACGCCTTACCCTTGTAGGGCAATAGGCCCATGATGCTCAGGGCGGTCATGGTTTTACCACTGCCGCTCTCCCCGGCTATGCCAAGAATTTCACCACCATCCAACGAAAAGGAGAGATTACGGACTGCGTCCGCGTCACCTGTTGACGTAGCTAGGGTTACCGTCAAATCTGAAACATTAAGAAGAGTCATTAGTCGCGTAGCGCCTTTGCAGTTCTAGGGTCGAGTGCATCTCTGAGGGTGTCGCCAATGAAGTTAAACGCCAGCACCGCTGTGAGAATCGCTATTCCCGGGAATAGGCCTACCCACCAGCGATCAAAATTCACCGCGCCCATGGAGACCATGGCACCCCATTCTGCGCTGGGGGGTGTCGCGCCTAGGCCAAGAAAGGAAAGTCCGGAAAGCAACAGCAGCGCAGTTCCTACTTCCAAAGCCATCAAGACAAAAACCGGTCCTGAGATATTTGGACGAAGGTCAACAAAGAGAGTTCGAATTGAAGAAGAACCCAAAAGTGACGAAGCCGTAACGTAGTCACTGGATTTCGAGTTCAGGATCAACCCTCGCACTAATCTGGCGTACACGGGCCACGCAACAATGGTGATTGCAATAACGGCATTGCGAATTTCTGGGCCCAGTGCAGCCGCAACCGCCATGGCCAAAATAATGCCAGGAAATGCAAAGAACATATCGGTGATTCGCATCAAGGTGGCATCCACTCTGCCACCAAAGAATCCGGATACACCGCCCACGATTGTGCCGATAATTGTCGACAAGACCACCAACAGGATCGAGTACGGGAGTGAAATACGTGCACCGTAAATGACTCGGCTGAGGATATCTCGGTTGAGTTCATCGGTGCCCATCCAGTGCTCTGCCGAAGGCGGGATGAATTTATCAAACTCTTGCGAGTACGGATCGTAAGGAGCGACCCAGGGGGCAAAGACCGCAACAAACACCCACACACCAATTATGGTGAGCCCAACGATTGCCAGCGGCTGCCGCCAAATCGAATTAGTACTTCCCTTCCCCTTTTTCTCAGTCGGCGTTTCGAGTGCCTTGAGTGTTTTTCTGGTGTTGGGTGAAAGGATCATTTTGAATCTTTCATCTGGGGATCAATTACTCGATAAAGGACATCTACTAGAAGATTCATAAAGATAAAGACGGTAGCGACAATCATGCTCACTCCCATAATTCCCGGGAGATCAAGTCCAACCGCGGACTTGTAGGCATACTGGCCAAGGCCAGGCCACGAAAATACGTTTTCAATCAGGACCGATCCGGCTAAGAGGGAAGCAAATGCAACTCCGGCAATTGTGATAATTGCTAGCAGTGCGGGTCGAAGCACATGGCGCCGAATGACAACCCGCTCGGGCAAACCCTTCGAGCGAGCGGTTCTCACATAGTCGTTTCCGAGAATCTCAAGCACTGATGCGCGAGTGAACCTGGTAATGACACCAAGGGCAAAAACTGCCAGCACCAATGCCGGGAGTAAAAGGTAGGAAACGGCTTGGGAGGCCGTAGCAAAGTCACCGTCAAGTAGTGCATCAACGGTGTACATACCTGTCACTTGAGGTGGGGGCTCGGCGCCCGGCTCCAGCCTTCCGGTTCCGGGGGCCCAACCCAGTACAAAGAAAAATATGTAAAAGGCGGTCAGCGCGGTCCAGAAAACCGGCATTGAGACACCCGTAAGACTGAAGACTCGAATAATTTGGTCGGGAAGGCGATCGCGCGTCATGGCTGAGATTGTTCCCAGAATAACTCCCAGAACGAGTGCCACAAACACGGCAACAAGTGCAATTTCTAGAGTGGCAGGGAAGAATTCACGCAGGTCTTCGGCTACCGGGCGTTTACTCGATAGTGATATTCCCAGATTGCCTTGCAGCAGGTTTCCCACGTACGTTATGTACTGAATGTGGACGGGCTGATCAAGTCCGTACTCCGCCTTAAAAGCAGCGACAATGTCAGGATCGCTGTATGCACTTTGACCTAGGTTGGCCGCGACCGGGTCACCCGGGACCAACTGGGTGACCGAAAAAGCGATAAACGTAATTCCAAGGATGAGTACTACTGCTGTGAGTAGCCGCCGAATGATAAAAGGGGTGAGACCAGTGCCGGTAAATAACGTTTTAGTTACTGGCGTTAATACCGGCACTGGCTTCACTTTGCTCCTTGGATTTATTTGTAATTTCGCTTCACACTGTGTGAAGGACTAGCTACCTACTTCTTGGTGATTTCTGGAAGGTTGATCTTCCAGATTGGGTGATCCTTCACATTCTCCACTGATTTGTCAGCCACCAAAATCGAAGCTGGCTGAACGAGAGGGATCAATGGACTCCTCTTGTTCATTTCCTTCTGCCAACGCGAGAAGATGACTGCGCGCTTCTTTGGATCAGTGGTTACGGCAGCTTGCTGACGGAGGCTTTCAATCAAATTGTCTGCTCCGGCTTGCCAACCCATGCGCAATCCAACCTTGGTTCCGGGGCTAAAGCTCTCGGTGTAGTTGGTTGAATCTGGCCAGTCTGGACCCCACAGCCACAAACCGGTCTCTTCCTTGTTGTCACGGTAGAGAGGTAGTGAGACAGCAATGGGAGCACCGTTCAGTGAAACGTTGAAGCCAACAGCCTGAAGGTCTTCAGCGACAAGTGCGGCGAGTGAACCAAAGTTCAGGCCGTTTACAGCACCGCCATCACCCCAGTATCCAATTTCCACCGGAGTGTCACCGATACCGCAAGCATCAAATGCCCTCTTGGCCCGTGCGGTGTTCTGCTTGATTGCATCTTTGGAAGAAAGTGCACCCGAGAAGAAGCTTGGGATGATTCCTGGAGCCTGAATAGCTCCACGACCCGCGTAACGCACGATCTTGTCGTAGTTGATTCCGTAGCGGGCTGCTTCAATGCACTTCGGGTTCGAAGTGAACTTGGTTGCATCCGAGAACGCCGGATTCTGGCTGAGGTAGAAGAAGAAGACGTTAGACGCCTTACCTTCAATGACATTGACCTTTGAGCCAACGCCTTCGGCCTGATCTGGTGAAAGGTCAGCTGCAATAGAAGATGCACCCTTGATCACATTGAGGCGCTGAACGTTAACAGGAACGTTACGGATCACGATTTGGTCGTAACCGTCTTTGTCAACACCGTCCCAGTACTTCATGTTCTTATCAAGAACTACCTCAGTGGTGAGGTTGAAGGACTTCAGAACGTAGCGCCCGCTACCCGCGGACTTTTTCTTGAGGCACTCAAGTGCTTTGTCAGCGGACTCTGCATTTGCTGCATCGGTTCCACCGCAGGCACGAACAACCTTGGCATTCATGATTCCCGCAGCTGGAGAAGTCAGGATGGCCAGCACCTGTGGCGTTGGCTCCTCTGTTGCAATACGAACGGTTTTTGAGTTAGGCGCTGACACGGTAAGTCCGTCCATCAATGAAGATGGGTTTCCCTTAACGTTCTTGAGTCGATTCAAGGAAAAGACTACGTCTGCCGATGTGACCTTGGTGCCATCGGAGAATTTTGCCTTCGGATCAATTGTGAAACTGAATGAAGTTGCATTCGAGTTGTAACGCCACTTTGAGGCAATTGCCGGAACCGGCTGTGATGCGTCTCCGCCCTTGTACGTGATCAGAGTCTCGTACAACGCATGGTTGATCATGTTTCCAGTCTGTTCAAATGAACGTGCTGGATCTGTTGAAGTCAGCTGGAAGACGTTTTCAACCACCAGTGAACTTTTTGCGGCGGTCGCTGGAGCTGCTCCGAGGCCAGCAACAAGCAGAGCCACAGAAGTCACCCCAATTCCCGCAACTTTCAATTTATTTTTGACCACTGTGTTGCTCCTTTGCTAATTGTGTTTCCGGAATGTTGCGCCATTCTTCACTTTATTTTCCCCGAAACCTATTCAAGTGACTCGAAAGTATTACACCGCCGAAAATACCTGTCAAGGTACTTTTCCTAAGTCACGGTAAACAAGATCAGCGTTTGTTCGCACTACGAACTTCCATGAATGATTTAATGAAAAAGTGATGCTGTGTTTATCAATTTGCAATCAAGTCAGTGGTGAATTGATTGAGTTTTCGGCCGCCATTTTCTTCAACAACAATGACATCTTCTACTCGAACACCAACTCGACCTGGCCAAAAAACCGATGGCTCAATCGTGAATGTCATGCCCACTTCCAACGGTGTGTGATCTTCTTCAGAGATGAAGGGAAACTCATGGACATCGAGGCCAATGCAATGACCAGTACGATGGCGGAACCAGTCACCATAACCGCCGTCAACAATGACCTGCCGAGTTGCATTATGCACATCTGAAGCGAGTGCTCCGGGTTTCACGGCGGCAACGCCGGCAGCCTGTGCCTGCATGACGAGGTCGTACACGAATTGATATTCCTCATTGGGGTCACCCACATAAATGGTTCTACCAAAGTCGGAACAATAGCCATCGATGACAGCACCAAAGTCAAATGAAACGCCCATGTTGTCAACAAGCGGATTGCTCGTGAGCCGATCTGATGCATCTCTATTGTTCTTTGGTCCCATTGACCACACCGCTGTGTCGAACGACTCGGTTTTTGAGCCACTCTCGTTCATCTGAAAATTTATCTCTGACTTCAAATCCAATTCGGTGACGCCAAGATTCACTTTTGATTGGACCGCCCCTAATACCTTGTCGACCAGATCACAGGATTGAGCCATTAAAGTCAATTCCTCGGGCGACTTAATTCGTCGCAGTGGATTGACCAGTTCTTCTGCATTAACGACCGTTGCGTCAGGGAAAGCGTTCATGATGTGAAGTGTGGTCTCGCTCCACGTTCGAGCACTGACTCCGATCTTCTTTACGTGTCCGTAGGACTTGGCAACCGCATTAAAGATCGAGACGGCATCGTCTTGTTCGGACACTACGACGGTGTTGCCGTCGACACCTGCGGGTGAATCAAATTCAACGATCATCCGCGGAAGTACAAACTGTGGTTTGTGATTGCGGTGAAGGAAAACGCCAGCGACCCAATGGTGGGTGTAAGCAACATTGCCGAACGTTGTTACCCGCCGCTCCGTGCCCGTCAGGTAATCCATATCTGCTGAATGCTTGGGCAGGAAAACGAGGTCAACTCCCTCGCGATCCATGATTTCGTAGAGTCGTTTTTGTCGGTCTTGATAATCAAACATCTTTGTTCCTCTGCTCACTAGTCTTGGTGAAGTTCGTCTTCGTGATTGTGGATGAGCTGCCAGCCGTCCGGGAATTTCTTCCAGATACCGGTGTTTCGGATTTCAAATGACGGCTTGTCCGTGTCATTGGGAAATGAAACCCGAAGGTAGTGCCGGGCCACAGCCATGTCTCCATAGATATCGATCACTGGGTCGTAAGCCTCAATGTTTTCAACTACGGCGGCTGAATCATCAACGGGTCGTCTGGCACGGACTTCGTTTAAGCCAGCTAGTCCAATTGCTAGGTCTCGCTCTTCGGAGTCCCACACCGTGCAATCTTCATTGATGAACTGATCAATTTTTGTACGATCCTTTTCCAAGAAGCCGTCGTACATGGTGCGTACGCCCTGCCAAATGTAATCTTTGTCTTCTTGCATGCGGTTCTCCTTAGTTGTGAGTTACAGGTTCAGTCGATCTAAGTCGCTCGAATCATTGAGCATTTCAAATCGCAGCAGTGAGATGGGAACGTTTCCATTAGTCCACAGATAATCATGGAAATCTTTCATGTTGAAAGAACTTCGACGCGCTTCAATTGAGTCCGAAAAGAGTCTAATTATTTGCGTCTTACCAATTTGATACGTGAGAGCCTGCCCCGGTGACGAGGCAAAAAATACTGCTTCTTCATAGGCCGTTTCATGATCCATTGGTACTTTCTTTTCCAAGTACTCGGTGGCTTGAGCGGCATCAATCGCACCAATTGCCAATTTCACGTCAACGATCACGCGAAGTGCCCGCAGTTTCATAAAGTTGTACATCACGACTTGGGACTGCGGGGCGTCGTGGAATAAGCCTGCGGCAAGCATTAGTTCTTCGTTGTAAAAGGCGATTCCTTCGTTGACACCAGAGTCGTAGTAGTACCGGCGTAAAATTCGGGAGTTACGCCAGGACAGCGCCAGCTGCTGGTAGTGAGCACCTTCATGCACGATTCCCGCTCGAGTGTCACGCGCGTTTGCGGCATAGAAATACGGTAGATCCGGGCGCGGATCAGGGACGTAGGACACACCATCTTCGTCCACCCGGCTTGGGCCTGTCAGATCATCGGTTACCCCCAGCCAGCGGATAGGTTCCAAATAAGCGGGGAGTGAATCATTGAGGTAGTGCCCTAGGGATTCGGGTTGTGAAAGTATTCCTTCGGACTCGTAGAACTCGCGAACATGCAATTCGGCATTGCGTTCATTTTCCACCTGCTCAGGCGCGCTCGAGGGAATCGGTGGCATGGGTTCAGCGCGATACCGATTGGTGGTGATGTGCTCAAGTGTCACTGCACGTTCCCATTCAAGTTCACCGATAGAAATGATTTCTTCGGGCTCAAAAGGCAGTAGTGCAACATTGTGAAGGAACCATCGATAATTTTCTCGTCCAACAGGCTTAAATGGTTTAGCGGCAACGCGATTCGCGATTAACCAATCCCTGAAGGAGACAAAAGCTTGGGCGCTTGAATCGCCAGCCGACTGTAGTTGCTCTGCTGAATCTGAATCAACACACTTCGCCAACTCGGTCACCAGGGTTGAAATCTGAACTTCGATATTTCCTAGAAGTTCGATTGCCACTTCGACATATTCGCCTACCAGATTGCCCGCAAGGTTTTCACGTCCGGACTGAAGTATCGTGGCAGTGTTGTTGAGAATATGAGTTACTTCATTTACTCGCAAGTGATCAACATTGGGGACTGTCAATAAGTCAAAGACGACCCCGATCGTTTGATCAATGTAGAAACGCGGTTGCTCTTGCCACACAAGCAAGTAATCCAACTCCCAGATTACTCGTGCAATAGCGGAACCAATGAGTCGGTAATCTACATAAAGTTCTGGATCCTTGTCCTTGAGCACACTGACACTTTCTTCAAGTGCTGTGTACCGATCATTAAATTCCGCGATTACTTGTCGGTATTGCGCAACGTCACTCGGTGACCAAGCTGGAAGCCAGTTGTGCTCTCTTTCAATTCGAGGGATGTCGTCATGGGATCTCGGTTGTTGTCGAGTTCGCCATGTCCAAAATTCCGTACCAAGAGTTTCAATTTGATTCTGAAGTGACATTGATTTCCATCCGTTGTACCCCGCAACATGAGTTGCCTCATGGTAGTGAAATCAACCACGAAATATATAGAAATAGAAATCTATTTTCGGATTCATTTGTCTATGCGAGTAGCGCACAAATTTGTTTCAGTTATTTCTTTTTGCCTGCTTGTACTGGTTAAGCCATTCAATGTCATAACCCAGTTCACCTGCTGCACGCAACGTCCAATTTGGGTCGCGCAGTAACTCGCGGCCAAGCATCACTGCATCGGCTTGACCTGATCGAATAATCTCATCGGCTTGATACGGGTCAGTGATCATGCCTACGGCACAGGCCAACATTTCGCTATGTTCCTTCACTTCCTGTGCAAAGGGAACCTGATAGCCCGGGGAGACCGGGTATTCAATGTCTGGAGTAATTCCACCAGAAGAACAGTCAACAAGATCCACTCCTTCGGTGAGAAGGATTCGTGCTAGTTCCGCATTTTCTTCTGAGGTCCAACCGCCTTCCACCCAGTCATGTGCCGACGTTCTTAGAAATAGAGGGAGTGAGTCTGGCCACACGGCACGAACGGATGCGACCACCTGGCGCACAAATCGAATTCGATTTTCAAATGTCCCACCGTACTGATCGGTACGAGTGTTTGTGATCGGTGACAGGAATGAATGAATGAGATACCCGTGAGCACCATGAATTTCAACAACATCAAAGCCTGCCTGCAATGAGCGGCGGGCAGCATCCTGATACTGAACCAGGATTTCATCGATCATCGGTTGTGTGAGTTGATGTGGCGCTGGCAATTTTCCAAAGGCTCTCGTACCGGCCGAAACAGCCTCCCAGCCGCCATCGGCTACCGGAACGTACTCCTGCCCCTCCCATGGAGTTCCGGTAGATCCTTTCTGGCCCACATGCCACAGTTGTATTCCGATCACGGCACCTTGCTCGTGAACGAAATCCACGATTCGCTTCCACGCGCGTCCTTGTTCATCGCTCCAAATTCCCGTGTCACGTTGTGTTGAGCGGGCGGTCGGTGAAATCCCAGTCGCTTCCGTCATGATTAAGCCGACCCCACCCATTGCAAACTTGCCAAGGTGTACAAGGTGCCAATCATTTGGCATTCCTTCTACTGCAGAGTATTGACACAGAGGCGAAAGCCATACGCGATTTCGAATTTCAACACTGCGGATTTTTATCGGTGAAAACAAAGTAGACATTTGTAGACCCTAGCCCATACTCTGCTCACATGAATCCACTAATCAGCGCCGGAAATTTCCTTACGTGTGCGACAGACGCACTAGTGACAACCCTGAGTCCCTGCGTGACTCTCGATTGGCAGGAGCAGACTCCAACACTGGATTGGACGCAAGAGGAAACCGCGGTGCACACCATGAGAGCGTGCCTTGAATATTCATTTCAAGTTGTCGGTGGGGATCGCGATTACTACCAACCGGTTTACTTTGGAATCAAAGATTCAGTGCAACCCGAACAACTCTTGCGCATGATTGATACAGCCGGTGCAACGCTTCGTCGTTCAGTTGCGACCGCATCACCCGAAGATCGGGCTTGGCATGCCTACGGAGAATCTGACCCTGTTGGATTTGCCGCAATGGGAGTGGTTGAGGTCAGTGTGCACACATTCGATATTGCACAAGGATTTGGAATTTCATTTACCCCGGACGCTGCTGCAGCAGAATTTGCGATTAATCGCTTGTTTCTCGACACAGTTGAGAAAGCTCCGACCAACTATGCCAATGCGGGTGAATTGTTAATGTGGTTCGCCGGCCGCATTCCACTTGACGGATTCGCACAGCGAGAAAATTGGAAGTGGAACGGCTCCGTGCGGTAGTGGATTACTGCGGGGACTCTCGTGGGTTGATTGTTCGCGCTCGCTGCAATTGTTGAGGCCACATACTCTCGAACTGCAGAGTCTCCGCAGCGTTGAGAGCCCACCTCGGATTGCGAAGAAGCGCACGGCCAAGCATGATTGCGTCGGCTGAATCCTCTTCCACGATTTTTTCTGCCTGCTCCGCTTCAGTGATCAAACCCACCGCCGAAACGCGTATTCCTGACTGAGCACGAATTTGCCTTGCCAATTCAACCTGGTAGCCCGGGAAGCTGGAGATTTGGGCATCGTGCACCAAACCACCTGAAGAAACATCGATGAGGTCAACACCCAAGGGATCTAATTTCTTTGCTAGCTGGATTGACTCTTCGAGATCCCATGCGCCTTCCACCCAGTCCGTTGCGGACAACCGCACAAACAACGGCATGTCTGCGGGAATCACTCCTCGCACTGCCTCTGTGATTTCAATAAGAAGGCGGATTCGGTTTTCGAAGCTTCCTCCGTACATATCGGTTCTTTGATTAGATAAAGGCGACAAAAATTGATGGATGAGGTACCCGTGTGCCGCATGGAGTTCGACTAAATCAAATCCGGCTTCGACGGCTCGTATTGCGCTATCCCGATAGTCATTGATCACCTTGTCAATGTCCGCCACTGTCATTTCGCGGGGGAGTGGGAAGTCTGAATATGCAATCGCACTGGGGCCTTGCGTTTCCCATCCGCCCTCTTCCACTGCGGCAATCATGTGCGAATCCCACGGACGCAGGGTGGATCCTTTCCGTCCAGCATGTGAAAGTTGTATGCCAATTGGCGTGCTCATCGAGTGAACAAATTCAACGATTGGTTTCCAACCGGCAACATGTTTTTCATTCCAGATCCCAGTGCACGCAACAGTGATTCGTCCCTCCGTGCTTACCGCAGTGGCCTCGGTCATTACGAGCCCCAATCCGCCCGTTGCGAACGCGCCTAAATGAACCAAATGCCATTGGCTAACAAGGCCCTCGTCCGCCGAGTACTGGCACATTGGACTAGCCCAGGCCCTCGAGGCAAACTCGACTCCGCGAAGGCGAAGGGGTTGAAATAGTTTCGGTGCGGATACGTCCTGCGAGTTATTCACTTATGCTCTCCCTTTGAAATCTACCTAGTCCGTCTTGCTGATTAATGTTCATTCCTTCACTTACGTAAGTCATGCATGCGCGAGTATTGGGCAGGGCGTCAACCACCACGAGGCAATCAAAGCAAACGCCCATGCCGCAGAAAATTCCCCGCGGATTTCCATCGTTGGTTACTCGAGTGCTGGAGTAGCCTTCGGCCAACATCACCGTGGCCACCGTTTCACC
>DKME01000059.1:0-3072 GCA_002469525.1 Actinobacteria bacterium UBA7422 | reverse complement strand
ACGTATTGATTATCTGGATCGGTGAAATACACGTACTTGAATTCGGCTACTCCCACGTCAAGTGATTGCGGTTCCGAATGCATTTCAATTCCATTAGCGGCAAGAACTCCTATCGCAGCGTCAAGATCGTCGACACCCACCGCGAACTCCATCGGGCCGACGTGACCCCATTCCCCTCGGCAATCTTCATAGAGAGGATTGAGTCTCACCGGTTCAATTCCCGCGCCGACATTCCCCATGGTGAGCGTCATGTGATGACCGGGAAGTGGCCGACCAGGTTGATACCACGGTGCCATCGGTTCAAAAAATTCCTCTGACTCAAAAATTAGGTCATCGAAACCGAGAATTCTATAAAAATCCCTCGTCTGTTTCATATCGCTGACACCGAAGGCAACGTGGTTAACGCCCTCCATGCGGGGTGACTTGATCGCACTTGAATGCAACCCGGTCCAGTCAATTAACTCAATTTTTCCACGCCATGGATCAGCGACATAGCCGATTTGGAGAGTTATGTCGTCGGGAGGTACGGCCGCATCAAGGGGTTGCATCAAAGGTTCACAGCCCTTGGCATTGACCAACTCGTCAAAACACGAGTACACATCACGGACATGCAGACACACCTCAGCGAGACCAATTTCACCGTATCCGATACCTGGCGGGAGCGGCGGCGGACCATCGCCATCAAGTCGTTGAACCAGCTTTACGAATCCCGGTCCAAGTCGAGTGGTGTTTTCATGTTGCAACATCACCATTCGAGCTTGTGTGTTCTCGGTGCGGGTGATTTGTGAAAGCCCCGGAACCGGTCCCGTGTAATCAAAGAGAACCCGATTAAAGCCAATCTTGTTTTGCCAAAACTCCAAAGCGATATCCATATCGCCGACACCGACCCCGGCATGCTGAACCCCTTGAAACATGATGAACCTCCTAAAGTAGCTGTGCGCTGACAAGTGCCGAGCGGATAGCGGCCAGGTCATCGGGATTAGTGATAGGCAATCGTGGCGAACGAACAGCGCCTCCACCTGGAATGGCCAGCATGTTCATGGCTGCCTTGAGTTGGCTTTGGTAGCCACCGTATAAACCTCGCCAACCACCGGGCGCCCACAAGCTGTTGAACAGCGACTCGGTTGCTTCAGCGTGCACCTTGGCTTGCTCCCAGTCCCCGCGCCAAACATCTTCCCAGAATTGCGCGTCGAGTCGGCCAAAGAGTGATCCGCCACCGATCATTCCGTCACCACCGTGTTCCTGTAAGAACTCCAGTCCTCGGACCGACATGAAATTTCCAAAAACGCGCACCCGATCGATTACACGTTCGGCTGTTGCAAAGAACTGGTCGGCGTTGGGAGTGCTTTCCTTGAGGGCCACAACACCATCAATGTCTGCCAATCGCGATGCGAGTTCGGAACTGATGTCAATCGAGGTCCCGTGCGGCCAGTTATAGATCATGACGGGGGCGTTTACTCCCTGTGCAATGTATTCGTAGAACGCAACTACTTCATGGTCGAGGGCCTTGGAATACGGCGGAACCGTGAGTGCTACCCCTGATGCACCATGCGTCATGGCGTGTTCAGCCACAAGGAGGGATTCCCGAGGGCTCAGTGCCGTGATACCAACTACTACGGGAATTTCACCTTGGGTCTGGGCCAGAACCGTTTGCGCAACTTGCTTTCGCTCGTCCTGCGTCTGCGAAAACCACTCACCCGACGTTCCGTTCACCAACAATCCGTGCAAACCCTGGCCCATATACCACTGGGTCAGAGCTTCGAGTGATTCCAGATCTAGTTGGTCTTCGTTTATATATGGAGTCGGCGAAGCCGCCCAATAACCCCGCCAATCGACTGAATTTCGATCCATGATTCGACTCCTATATATATGTGTATTGTTATCGTGAAAAAACGCTCAGACCGCGATCCACCGCGTACTCGAGTGGAATTCGATCGCTATTCGCATCCAGCATGGACTCTGCTAGGAGCTGGGCCATCATGGGACCGAGTGTGAAGCCGGTCGTCGCAATGCACACGTGATAGCCGGGTATCGCACGAGACTCACCAACTATGGGTGAGAGGTCATTCATGAAAGCCATAACTCCGCTCCATGTTCTGATCAAGCGAACGTCGGCCAATTCAGGCATNNACCCGAACAGCTACGGCCGCATTACCGGCAGCACTCCCCCAAAAATTGGAGTATCTCCTTGGCTGCAATTCTGGTCGGGCCGGCCACCCACCACCAATAATGAAAGTACCGTTGGCAGTTTGCTTTAAGGTCAGTCGGCGGCCAATGTGCTGGAGCATAGGGGTAAGTACGTGCTCCCGTGGTTCGGTGACATTGACATGGAGGCCTTCCGAGTGCGTTGGAAGTGAGTGGCCAACAAGCTCACTGATTTTTTCAGCCCAGGCACCTGCAGCGTTTACGACACGCTTAGCACGAACAACCCCGCGCGAGGTCTCTACTTTGAACCACGAACCGGTGTTGTCGTGAATCTTTTCAATGCTTGTAACCGCCGCCTGAGTTCTCACTTCCACGCCGTATTCGCGTGCACGCATGAGAATTAGGGGCACCGCGAGGAGCGGATTCGCATGCCCCTCGCGAGGACACAGGGTGGCGCCTTTGAGGTCTGGTGCCAAATATGGAGCGAAGTCCATTAACTCATTTCCCGTGAGAACATGGGTCTCAAGTCCGGCAGCAGCTTCGATTTTTTGCTTGGTGTAGAGCAGCGCAAGTTCTTCATCCGTCTCGGCGACCATCAGGCCACCGGTTTCATGAACCCCAAGATCCACTCTGAGTTCAGTTTCCATATCTTTCCACAGGTCTGCAGCTTCGGTGTGCAATCTCACCTCGGTGAGTAATCGATCTACGTCGTCGGCTGCATCAGAGCTCGTCAACTGGTGTAGAGCAATTTGAAAGTGAAAACTCCCCGCATTTGTGCCTGAAGCTTCCCGGTTAATTTCACCGCGGTCAATGAGCAGCGTGTGCGCACCACCTCGACCAAGAAAATAGGCCAGCGAGGAACCAACGATTCCACCACCGATCACCAAAATATCCGTCTCGGTAGGGAGTGGGGCCAGGTAATCAAAT
>DKME01000039.1:7415-21331 GCA_002469525.1 Actinobacteria bacterium UBA7422 | reverse complement strand
GGTGGATGCCAGGTAATTTCGCGCCCGCGGGCCAGGAGTTCTTCGCGAAGTTTGGCATCGCGTCCACCGTTTGCGATATACCACTGGCGGGTCGTCACGATCTCAAGTGGTTTGTCACCCTTTTCGAAAAATTTGACGGCATGGGTGATCGCTTTTGGTTCACCGATCATGTCACCGGATTCTTTGAGAACTTCCACCATGCGCTGCTTGGCGGTGAAGCTGGTGGTGCCGGCAATTGCGGCAAAGCGTTCTTTGCCTTCACGGGTGGTGATCCAAGGCGGGGTCTCTGAAGTGATTCGGCCGTCCCAACCAACGATCGGTCGTGTTTCTAGCTGTAGTTCACGCCACCAGGTGACGTCGGCGAGGTCTCCAAAAGTACAGACCATTGCGATGCCGGAGCCCTTTTCCGGGTCGGCGAGGGTGTGGGCCATGACGGGAACTTCAACACCGAACACTGGTGTAATTACGTTGGTACCAAACAGTGGTTGGTACCTCGGGTCGTCTGGGTGCGCGACTAGTGCAACACACGCTGCGAGCAGTTCAGGTCTGGTGGTCTCGATGAACACCTTGTTGGCGCGATCCTCGGTTGGGGTGAAAGCGATCCGGTGGAAAGCGCCGGGAACTTCTCGGTCCTCAAGTTCTGCTTGGGCAACTGCGGTGCGGAAAGTTACGTCCCACAGTGTTGGTGCTTCGGACTGATATGCCTCGCCCCGGGCAAGGTTGCGAAGGAATGCGAGTTGGCTCACTCGTTGAGCATTTTTGTCTATTGTTTGGTAGGTCTGCGCCCAGTCAATGGAGAGTCCCATGCGACGCCAGAGGTCTTCAAAGACAACTTCATCTTCAATTGTTAATTGTTCACACAACTCAATGAAGTTCTTGCGCGAAATCGGCGCCTGTTTTTTCGCATCTGGTTTCGCTGGTGGTGTGTAGTCCGTGACGTAGGGCAAACTGGGGTCGCAGCGAACTCCGTAATAGTTTTGAACGCGCCGTTCGGTTGGGAGTCCGTTGTCGTCCCAGCCCATGGGATAAAACACTTCGTAGCCGCGCATCCGCTTATAGCGGGCGATGCAGTCGGTGTGGGTGTAGCTGAACACGTGACCCACGTGCAGTGACCCGCTAACAGTGGGCGGCGGTGTGTCAATTGAAAAGATTTGATCGCGCGTTTTGGTGCGGTCAAAAGTGTAGGTGCCGGCATCGCGCCAAGTGTTCGCCCACGTTTCTTCGATCCCGGTCAGGCTTGGTTTTTCGGGGATATTGACCGTTGCGGAATCTGGCTTAGACGACATGGTTGCGAAGTCTATTCCCTCACTTAGACTGCGGGCGTGAGTATCACGAGTGCGCAGGAACTATGGGACGAGCTCGAGTCTCGT
Organism: Actinobacteria bacterium UBA7422; assembly: GCA_002469525.1. Lineage (GTDB taxonomy): Bacteria > Actinomycetota > Actinomycetes > S36-B12 > S36-B12 > UBA4592. Next base: position 19,961 of record DKME01000039.1, on the reverse strand, counting down.
TGGCCGGAAAACATTATCGAACCGTCTCTGGCGCGAATGCATGCAGTGGCAAATCTGCTGGGCGACCCGCAACTCGCGTACCCGGTCATTCAAGTGGCTGGAACGAACGGAAAGAGTTCGGCTGCCCGCATGATTGAAGCAGTCTTGCGTTCATTTGGGCTCCGAACAGGGCTCTACACCTCCCCACACTTGGTTGACCCAACAGAACGAATCTGCCTGGACGGGGTTTCGATCTCAGGTGAACAAGCGGTCAGCGCGTGGAATGACATTGAGCCGTTTATCTCCATGGTGGACCACAATTCGATCGCAGACGGTGGGCCACAGCTTTCCTACTTTGAAGCAATGACCATCTTGGCCTATTCGGTGTTCGCTGACGCACCCGTTGACGTGGCAATCATTGAAGTGGGTCTTGGGGGAACGTGGGATGCGACGAGCGTGTGCAGACCGGCCGTTTCAGTCGTCATGCCCGTTGACTTGGACCATCAGGAGTATTTGGGTGAGACGCTCGTGGAAATTGCGGGGGAGAAAGCCGGGATTATTCTCAACGCCGAGGCCGTTGTCCTTGGGCCGCAACAACCGCAGGCGGCTGCAGTTCTCGTCGCCGCATGTGAATCTGCTGAATTAATCCCAGCCCGCTTCGGTGTCGAATACGGTGTCAACTCCCAGACGCTCGCCCTGGGTGGGCAATTGATCTCGATACATGGGCTTCGAGGTGACTACGCGGATGTGTTCCTGCCACTTTTTGGCGAGCATCAGGCAGACAACGCCGCAGTGGCGTTGGCGGCTTGCGAAACATTTCTCGGTTCAGGGCTCTTGGCCCCACTTGATATCGATGTTGTTCGAGAAGGCTTCGCCAGTGTGAAGTCCCCGGGCCGACTTGACATTGTGCGGACCGGACCTACCGTGATCGTGGACGTTGCACATAATCCACACGGTGCAAAATCACTTGCCGCAGCGTTAGAAACCAGTTTTACCTTTGTTGGGATAGTGGCGGTGGTCGGAATGCTGGGTGAGAAGGACGCGGTCGGCTTCCTCGAAGCATTGTCGCCCATTGTCTCTCAGGTCGTGATCACTGAACCGAATTCACCCCGTGCCTTGCCAGCGGGTGAGCTGGCAAGGTTGGCAGCCGAAGTTCTCGGCGATGAACGGGTCGTACTTGGGGGAGACCTTGCAAGTTCACTGGGAGAAGCAATCGGACTAGCTGATAGTTCCGGTGAATATGGTGGAGTGGGCGTGGTGGTCACCGGATCGGTCGTTTTGGTGGGAGAAGCCATCAGACTTCTCGGTGAATCGGACACAACAACGAAAAAGGTGAAGTAACTCATGAGGGTTCTTGGCTCAACTGTCCTAGTTTTTGAGGCGATCGTGGTTTTGCTTGCGATCCCGATTGCGATAAACGTGTCTGACGCCAACGCCACTTTTGCCCTCGTAATTGGAATTGCGCTTGCCGGGCTGTTGATTTTGACCGTCGGAGTTATCACGAAACCGATCGCGGTACCTATTGGCTGGGTACTTCAAGTCCTCGTGATCGCCGCGGGAATAGTGGTACCCACCATGTTTCTTGTTGGCGGGATTTTCGCACTGTTGTGGTTCTTCGCGGTACGCAATGGGCAGCGGGTTGATCGAGCTCGGGAGTTGCCCGAAAGCTAGTTGGCAGGCTCCTCTAGCATCGGGATATACATCCACTTTCTGTTGAGGAGTAACGCAATGTCTGAACGCACCCTTGTCCTAGTCAAGCCTGACGGCGTCGCACGCGGTTTGGTCGGAGAAGTCTTGGCCCGCATTGAGCGCAAGGGTTTCACTTTCGCCGCCATTGAACTCATGACCGTCAGCCCCGAGGTTGCCAAGGCCCACTACGGCGAGCATGCTGACAAGCCCTTCTTTGGAGAACTCGTGGACTTCATTACCGGCGGTCCATTGCTGGCAGCAGTAATGGAAGGCCCGGACGCAATTGTTTCTTGGCGCAACATGATGGGGGCTACAAACCCGGTGACGGCAGCCCCCGGAACTATTCGTGGTGACCTTGCCACGCAAATGCAAAACAACGTGACCCACGGATCCGATTCACCCGAGTCGGCCGCACGCGAGGTCGCACTTTTCTTTCCGAATCTGTAGTCACAAGGCAAAGGCAGGTGGCAAGCACTGTGAAGGATTTAATCGGATCGGTCGCGGTTGGCGTGGGTGCGGGAGTGCCTGTTACTTCCGCGGCACAGGGCCCGAGTTTGGTTCCTTGGCCGGGCAAAGTGCGCGAGTTCTTTCCAGGCGTTTTGGGTGCCGGAGTTGGCATTGGACTGGCTGTGGGTTCGCAGGTATCCCAACTTCGAGGGCTGCGGGCATTGGCTGCCGGAGTTGGCGTGATCGGCGTGAGCGCTGTGGGTTATGTAGTTGCGAAGAATAAGCTGGGCGAACTTGAAGCCGACAACGCACGAATTGACGAGTGCTTTTCAGTCGCACCGACAAATACTCATCTTTCAGGTAGTGCGCACTCTGCCGTCGACTACGCCCTGCTCGGCCGCGAGGGTGCCCGTTTTATTAATAGCGTGACAACGCTGGCTCACGCGGAAGCTGTGGGTGTTGCGCGAACCCATGAACCGATTCGCGTTTTTGTCAGTATTGCCAACGCAGACTCGATTACCTCCCGGGTCTCGCTAGCCATGTCAGAACTGATTCGAAATAAGGCATTTGACCGCGAGTACCTGCTGATCCTGGCACCGGCGGGATCGGGTTACGCGAACTCGACACCGGTTGACGTCTTGGAGTTGCTCTCCGGCGGTGATTGCGCGACGGTGTCGGTGAGTTACGGGTTGCTTCCAAGTTTTCTCTCATTGACCAGAGTCAGGCTTGCGGGAGAAACCCAACTTGAATTACTCAACGCAATTGAGCACGAACTTGTTGGGCGCCGTAACAAGGGCAAGCACGTTCCGAAAATTCTTTTCTATGGCGAGAGCCTGGGCGCGCGCGTACAACAGTTCGCAATTCCGCTCGGGTCAAGTGACTTAGACAAATACTCGGTGTACCGGGCCCTCTGGGTGGGAACACCCGGCGGGCGGATCGCAGACACTTTCCACCGCCTGTGTTCAGGAGAGTCCGTGAGCATTGATCGCCCCGAGCAAATTCCAATCAACACCGACTACAGGGTGTGGTTCCTCGAACACGATGGTGATCCGGTCGTTCGGTTCCGGCCGGATCTAGCGTGGGCGGAGCCACAATGGCTCGATCCAGAGCTGCCCCGTGGGAGAAATATCCCAAGTGAGATGAATTGGTACCTAGGCGTGACGTGGGCGACAGTGTTGGTGGACACTATTTTTGCAACCAATGTGAAGCCGGGGGACTTCCAGAGTTTGGGTCACGACTACCGGGCGGATCTTGGCGCGGTCACGACCGCAGCCTTCGGTTTTGCAGGGAAACTTACCCCCGAACAACACGTGAAGTTGGAGACTCTCCTACGAGAGATTGAAGTGACACGCGCTCAAAAGTTGGGCGAGGGTTAGATTTAGTGGCCACAGGGCTACGATAAGTGTTCGTGTCGAATCTCTTCCCAGATTCACGTTATTCAGACCGATTGGAGGTTCCGCGTGGCGTTCGCAGGTAACTCTTCATTCGTTGGTCGTGACATGGCAGTTGACCTGGGGACAGCGAACACGTTGGTGTACGTCCGCGGGCGTGGGATCGTTCTGAATGAACCCTCAGTCGTGGCAATCAACAACAACACCGGCGGGATCTTGGCGGTTGGCACTGAAGCCAAAGAAATGATCGGTCGGACCCCGGGCAATATCGTCGCGATTCGTCCACTCAAGGACGGCGTAATCGCCGACTTCGACACCACAGAGCGGATGCTCCGCTACTTCATCCAAAAAGTTCACCGCAGGCGTCACCTCGCAAAACCTCGTTTGATCGTGTGCGTCCCCTCCGGCATCACCGGCGTTGAACAACGTGCGGTGAAGGACGCCGGTTACGCGGCCGGAGCACGCAAAGTTTTTATTATTGAAGAACCCATGGCAGCCGCAATCGGGGCAGGTCTCCCCGTTCACGAACCGACCGGCAACATGGTTGTCGACATTGGTGGCGGCACCTCCGAGGTCGCGGTGATTTCCCTCGGAGGAATTGTTACTAGTCTTTCGGTCCGAGTCGGTGGCGACGAACTCGACAACGCAATTATTCAGTACATTAAAAAGGAATATTCACTGCTGCTAGGTGAACGCACAGCCGAAGAAATCAAGATCGCAATAGGTTCCGCATTCCCAATGCCAGACGAACCCCACGCCGAAATTCGCGGGCGCGATTTGATTACCGGTTTGCCTCGAACGATTGTTATTTCAGCCGAAGAAGTGCGTCGGGCAACGGACGAGCCGGTTAAGGCAATCGTTGACGCGATCAAGTCGACTCTCGACCGCACTCCACCAGAGCTTTCCGGTGACGTTATGGATCGCGGAATTGTTCTCACCGGTGGTGGAGCGATGCTTACCGGCTTGGACGAACGTCTGCGCCACGAAACCGGGATGCCGATCGTTATTGCAGACCGTCCGCTTGATTGTGTGGCCCTGGGATCGGGCAAGTGTGTCGAAGAGTTTGACGCGCTCCAACAGGTGCTCGTGTCTGAACCGCGCAGGTAACCATGCTTTCGCGCCGCACCCGGATCATCCTTTCCTTTCTGGTGGTCGCGTCACTCACGTTTGTCATTCTGGACCTCCGTGGCGGTGACGGGCCGTTCTCGAGTGCTCGCTCGGCGCTCAGTTCGGTAATCGGTGGTATCCAAACCGGGGCATCGGTAATTTTTTCTCCGATCACCGGATCTAGCGAATGGTGGAGTACCCAGGTCAATCAGTCCGGGCAGATCCGAGAGCTGACCGCGGAAAATGAACGACTCAACTCTGCCCTGGTGACTTCGGAAAATGACATTGCACGGGCAAATCAACTAGATGAACTCTTGCGAGTCGCAAGTGTGGGTCGTTACCGAGTGATTCCAGCCGAGGTCATTGCCGTCGGTCCCGCCCAAGACTTCGCATGGACCGTGACAATTGATGCTGGCTCCCTTGACGGGCTCGAGGAAGATATGACGGTCATTAACGGTGATGGCTTGGTTGGACGCACACTCAAGGTATACAACAGCACCGCCACCGTTGTTTTAGTCGTTGATCCGGTGTCCTCGGTAGGTAGCCGGGTCGCAGGTTCCCAGGAAATCGGCATTGTTTCGGGGACGGGTCGCCAGAATTCCCTTGAATTCCAGTTGCTTGATCCACTGGGCGAAGTCAATCAAGGCGACGCCGTTGTGACATTCGGCTCAAGAGATGGTCGCCCCTATGCCCCTGGTCTCCCTATCGGTGAGGTGGTTGACGTAACGGGAACTGCCGGTCAACTCGCTCGGATTGCCACTGTTCGCCCATTTGCCGACGTCTCGCAGCTCAGTGTCGTTGGCGTAGTTGTGAAACCGCCGCGCGAGGATCCCCGGGACTCGGTGCTGCCAAATGCCCCGGCCGCCACCCGCACACCGGTTCCCGAACCGAGCCCGACCGCTTCGCAAGAAAAAGAGACGGCTGCGACCCCTGCGCCTGACGGAGGCTGACCGTGATTATTAGGCAGGGGCTTTTCATTGGGACTTGCGTTTTTCTGGCGGTGCTATTCGAGCTGACCTTGCTCAGTCGTCTTGGAATCCCGGGCGCGACCCCTGATTTAGTTGTCGTCACCGTGGTTGCCATCGCATTTGCCATGGGTCCGCTCCAGGGAGCCATGGCGGGGTTTGCCGCGGGCGTTCTCATTGACCTTTCTCCATCTTCGGACACCCTGGTTGGGGTCAATGCAATTATTTATTTGGTCATCGGGTTTGTCGCCGGCTTCTGGGTTGACCCCAGGGATCGCACATTGCCGATCATGATCGGTATCACGGCCTTGAGCACCGGTGCCGCGGCCCTTGGCACAGCGATTGTGGACACGGCCCTGGGCAGCGATCGCGTCAATTGGGCTGAGGTGCCCTGGATCACATTGAGTTCGGCGTTGTACGGAGTTTTACTCTCAGCCTTGGTAATTCCGCTGATTGACCGGATTTCACGCCCATTTGTATCTGAAATAGCCATTTCCTAGGGGAATTATTAGGGTAATGAACGGTGTCCGAGAGGAACTAGCAAGGTGACCCGAGCGTCCTACCCTGTGGCATGCTCATAATGGTGGCGGTAAATAGGTGTCGGGCGTACCGAGAAAGGAGTGCTTATGAGTGAACGATCTAACCTGCGATTGATCATTCTTGGCATTCTTATTTTTTCACTTTTTGCCACGCTACTGTCCCGACTGTTTTATCTGCAAGTCATGGAAGGTGATGAATATCGCTCCGCGGCCATTAATAATACGGTCCGCGAGGTAGTAGAACCGGCCGTTCGCGGGTTGATTTTGGACCAAGCCGGGCGGCCACTCGTATCAAACCGGACGTCGATCGTGGTCACAATTGATCGACAGGAACTCAAGCAGCAAGCCAAAGACGGTGACGAAGTAATTACCCGACTGGCAAAAATTTTGGACATGACACCTGAATCAATTTCCGAGCGGCTCCTGCCGTGCGGCACGGAGGGGGCACCCAAGCCTCCAGTGTGTTGGAATGGTTCGACGTACCAAGCGGTTCCTGTTGCCACAGACGTTGACCCACAGACCGCCTTGACCATTATGGAAAAACGATCCGAGTTCGCGGGTGTTACCGCCAAACTCACGGCGGTTCGAGAATACAGCGGCCCGTTTGATGTCAATGCCGCGCACATTTTGGGTTACCTGGGGCCGGTAACCGAGGAGCAAATCACCGAACAGGGAGATTCCGATTCCTATGATCGGCTTCGTCGCACCGACTCAATTGGTCGGTCGGGACTTGAACAGAACTACGACACACTGCTTCGAGGTAAGCCGAGTGTGACCACGCTAGAGGTGGATACGTCCGGTCAAGTGACAAACACGCTTGAGCAAAAGCCCGCTGTCTCAGGGGACTACCTCGTGTCAACGATCGACGCGAAGCTTCAGTCGGTAGTGGAAAAACAATTGGTCGCAGCTGTGCAACGCGCACAGCGCCAGGGCTACCCGGGTGATTCAGGAGCAGCTGTCGTTGTTGACGTTCGTAACGGAGCGGTTCTGGCAATGGCAAGTTACCCCACCTACGACCCGGGGATTTGGGTTGGTGGCGTCACTCAAAAGCAATACAAGTCGTTGATCAAGAGCGATTCACTGTCCTCAAATGCAACCCAGGGACTATTTGCGCCAGGATCGACCTACAAAATTGTTAGTACCGCGGCAGCAGGCAAAGAGGGTTACTCGTTGTACTCGAATTACAGCTGCCCGAAGGAAGTGAATTTGGGAACTCAGGTTTTCCGTAACTTCGAGTCCTCAGCTTACGGCCGCATCTCCCTTGCCCGAGCACTAGAAGTTTCGTGCAATACGGTGTTTTACGGCCTTGCTGACCGAATGTGGAATGCGGCGGGTGGTAGCGACGCGAACCGTGATTCGCCCGACCCGATTGCCGATGCCGCCCAGATGTTCGGCTTTGGGACACCGACTGGAATCGACATTCCGGGTGAGTCTGCCGGTCGGGTGGCGGGTCGTGCCTTCAAAGTTCAAAACTGGGAGGCCAAGCGTGATACCTGGTGCGCGAACGCGATTTCTGGTTACCCGGAAACTCGCAAGACGGACCCCGAGACGGCCGATTTTTATACCGCACTGGACAAAGAGAATTGTGCTGACGGTTTTCGCTGGCGCGAGGGTGACGCCCTGAACGCCTCGATCGGCCAAGGTGACACGGTCGTGACCCCGCTTCAACTGGCCATGGCTTACGCCGCGATTGCCAACGGCGGAACGGTGTATGAACCCAGATTGGTCAAGGCCGTGATGAGTGCCGACGGAACCGTAGTAGAAAGAATCGCTCCAACGGAGAAATCCACATTGGACCTGCCCAAGTCAACGATTAAATTCCTTCAGAATTCACTTCCAGGAGTGACAACCGACGGATCGGGCAAAACTCCATTTATTGGTTTTCCTTTGAACCAGATTCCGGTCGCGTCAAAGACCGGTTCGGCTCAGGTTACCGGTGACAAGGTTTCGACATCATGGTTTGCCTCCTACGCTCCCGCGAATAAACCGCGCTATGCAATTGTCATGATGGTCACGCAGGGTGGAACAGGCTCTAAGACCAGTGGTCCAAGTGTTCGCAAAATCTACGAAGAGCTCTTTGGGGTCAACGGCACAACGGTCAATCCGAATAAAAGCGTGCTTGTCGGGGGAGCGCCATCCAAATCACTTCCCGTGATTCGACCCGATGGAACTCCCTTGGTGCCTAAAGGCAAAATGTCGGGTGTGGTTACCGCTTCAGGGTCAGATTAATGGCCAGGTTTTATGCAAGCACAAGCGCGGATAGATCACTCGTCGGTGCTGGTTCGCGTGCTGTTACCCGGGGCCAAGGATTCTGGCGTGATCTTGACTGGATCCTTTTAATTGCTGGATTAGCGCTCACCGTGATGGGTTCGGTTCTGGTGTGGTCAGCCAGTCGTGCCGACCTTGCCTCACCGACAGACCCTCAGTCATACCTCAAACGACACCTGATCAACGTGGCTGTTGCCTTGATTTTGGGTTACATCGCTTCGCGACTGAATTACCGATGGCTCCGGGCTTACACCCCGATAATCTATGGAGCTTCATTTTTCCTGTTGCTCCTGCCGTTTGTTCCTGGAATTGGAGTGACGGTTGCTGGTGCTCGCGCTTGGATTGACCTGCCTGGCGGCCTAACCCTGCAGCCCTCAGAGTTCATGAAGATCGCCGTCATTCTCATGATGGCGGCTCTGCTCTCCGAACGCAAAGACATTGAAACAGAACCTTCTGGTCGCGACTTTGTGTTGGCGCTAGCTGCGGCAGCGCTTCCCATTGGCGTGATTTTGATTCAGAACGACACGGGAACCGTGCTGATTTTGGGAACGGTCGCGATCTCTGTGATTGCTGTTGCAGGGGTGCGAACTCGGTGGCTCGTTGGTTTGATCGGTGGCGCCGTGCTTTCGATCATGCTGGCAATCCAACTGGGCCTGCTTAAGGAGTACCAGATTGCACGACTGACCTCCTTTATCTCACCTGAAAGCGATACAGGCGCTTCGGCCTACAACGCGAATCAGGCGCGCATTGCAATTGGTGGGGGAGGGTTGTTCGGCACCGGGTTGTTCGAGGGCCCGCAAACCCAAGGAAAGTTCGTTCCGGTCAATGAAAGCGACTTTATTTTCACCGTCAGTGGAGAAGAACTCGGATTCCTTGGCTCGGTGATCTTGATCCTGCTGTTGGCGGTGCTTCTGTGGCGCGCGGCCATAATCGCGTGGAAAGCGGACGACCAGTACGGGCGCCTCGTTGCTACGGGTGTGCTGGCTTGGCTGGGATTCCAAACCTTTGAAAACATTGGGATGACACTTGGAATCATGCCAATCACTGGAATCCCCCTCCCACTCGTATCTGCTGGCGGTACATCCATGATGGCGGTGTGGATAGCGATTGGGCTACTTCAAACTGTTCGGTTGCATGAAGCCCGAGCAGACATTTAGCACTTTGCCCAGAGTTAGGTAACCTTTGCCTCATGACTTCCCAGATCCTTGATTCCAGTGCGAGCACAACCCGTGAACGCGGACAGAGTGTCTTCCCAGAACTCGAGGCACTTCTTCCCTTGATTGCCAAGCCAATCCAGTACGTGGGTGGCGAGCTCAACGCGGTTACCAAGCCGTGGAGTGATGCAACAGTTCACTGGGCCTTGATGTACCCGGACGCCTACGAAGTAGGTGCTCCCAATCAAGGAGTGCAGATCCTCTACGAAGTACTCAATGAGCAGGCGGACGTTTTGGCGGAGCGCACCTACGCGGTCTGGCCAGACCTTGAATCTTTGATGCGCGAGCACGAGGTTCCAGCATTTACCGTTGACGCGCACCGCAGCGTCGCTGACTTTGACCTACTTGGTCTTTCCTTCAGTACCGAGCTCGGCTACACCAACATGCTGACGGCCCTGAGCCTGGCAAATATTCCATTGCACGCCATAGATCGCGAGGATCATCCGATCGTTGTTGCTGGTGGCCACGCCGCCTTCAACCCAGAACCAATTGCCCAGTTCATTGACGCAGCAGTGCTCGGTGACGGTGAAGAAGCCGTCCTCTTGATCTCCAATATTGTGAAATCTTGGATCAATGCGGGTCGACCAGGCGGACGCGAAGGGGTGCTCCTTGAACTCGCGAAGTCAGGCTGCGTGTATATCCCACGTTTCTACGACGTCGAGTATTTACCTGACGGCCGGATCAAGCGCGTTGTCCCTAACCGACCCGACGTTCCCTCCCGGGTCACCAAGTTCACCCTCATGGACCTGGATGCATGGCCTTACCCCAAAGCACCGCTCGTACCTTTGGCGGAAACCGTGCATGAACGCATGAGCGTTGAAATTTTCCGCGGATGCACGCGCGGCTGTCGGTTCTGCCAGGCCGGCATGATCACTCGGCCGGTTCGAGAGCGCAGCATTACGAGTATTGCGGCAATGGTAGAAAACGGGCTCGAAAAAACTGGCTTTGAAGAAGTTGGTTTGCTCTCGCTTTCAAGTGCGGACCATTCTGAGATTGGTGACCTTGCCCGCAACTTGGCCGACCGCTATGAAAAAACACAAACTTCACTCTCACTCCCCAGCACTCGGGTAGACGCGTTCAACGTTGATCTGGCAAACGAACTTTCCCGTAATGGGCGTCGAAGCGGTCTGACTTTCGCACCGGAGGGGGGCAGTGAACGAATTCGTCGCGTGATCAACAAACTCGTCAGCGAAGAAGACTTGATTCGCACGGTCACAACTGCCTACGGCGCTGGTTGGCGCAACGTGAAGCTGTACTTCATGTGCGGCCTTCCAACAGAGACAGATGAAGACGTACTCCAAATCGCCGCAATGGCGAAAGAGGTAATTCGAGCTGGGCGCGAAGCAAGTGGCCGGCGCGATATTAAATGCACCGTGTCAATCGGCGGGTTTGTTCCCAAGCCTCATACTCCTTTTCAGTGGGCAGCACAACTAGACCACGAATCAACCGATGCCAGATTGCAAAAACTCAAGGACGCAATCCGCAACGACAAGGAATTCGGCAAAGCAATTGGTTTGCGCTATCACGACGGGAAACCCGGAATAATCGAAGGAATCCTTTCCCGCGGGGACCGGCGCGTGGGCGATGTCATTGAAACGGCGTGGAAGAACGGCGCTCGTTTTGACGGCTGGAGCGAGCACTTCTCATTTGATCGCTGGATTGAGTCTGCACACTTTGCACTCGAGGAAACTGGCGTTGACGTTGACTGGTTTACCACCCGTGAGCGCGACTACACCGAAGTTCTGCCATGGGACCACCTTGACTCTGGGCTTGACTCCGAGTGGCTCTGGGAAGACTGGCAGGACGCGCTCTCTGAAGTTGCGGTTGACGACTGCCGCTGGACCCCGTGCTTTGACTGCGGAGTGTGCGACCAGATGAACACCGAGATCCAGGTTGGCCCGACCGGGGTGACTGATCTACCAATGCCAAGTGCGCGGGTGTCGGCGGTCTTGATCCAAGGGCTATGCGGGAACTAAACTCACGTGGCAAATAAACCCCCAGAGCGAGACCTTGCACCCGTGATCCAAAAATTACGGCTGCGGTATGCAAAACGTGGCAGATTGAGGTTCTCCAGCCACCGCGACTTCCAACGGGCGCTAGAACGGGCGCTTCGCCGGGCTGGTGTGCCCATGGCCTACAGCGCCGGCTTTTCACCCCACCCGAAAATTTCCTATTCCAACTCAGCGCCGACCGGTGTGGCAAGTGAAGCCGAGTACGTTGAAATCGGGGTTACCGAACTCTGTGACCCGCAGAAGCTACAGGCCGAATTGGACGCCGCGCTGCCCCCTGGCCTAGACGTCGTCGAAGTGATTGAGGCAACATCGAGCGATTTTTCGTCTCGTTTAGAAGCAAGTTTGTGGGAGATGGAGATCTGCGCCCCCGCTCAGGAAGTCATGTCAGCGGTAGGTGCGCTTATGGAGTCAACCGAAGTCCTTGTTGAACGCAAGACCAAGTCAGGTCTGCGGGTTTTTGACGCCCGAAGTGCGATCCTGCTCATGGAAAGTGTCACCGAGAGCGCTGTAACCGGCCCCGGAGGGGACCAAATGCCGCCCGAGTGTGTCATACTCCACGTGGTCGTCCGACATATAACTCCGTCGGTTCGACCCGATGATGTACTTACTGCACTGAAGCAGGTGGGAAATCTCGTGCCGCTCAAGCCCATTCGGGTCACACGGCTGGCACAGGGTCCACTGAATGAAGTGGGTGACGTGGGTATTGAGGCAGAGATTTCGATCAGGGATCCTTTTGATCCGGATCGAGTGCTTGTATAGCTCAACATCATGTGGTGGTACGGGTAGTCGCAGCGCAACTCGCGCGAACCCGAATCGCAGCCATAGAAACTTGTAGTAGCACGCACCACTAAGTGAACGTGTTACTCACGGACCCGAATGCGGGTTAAACCGCATTCCTAAAGGAGCGACCATCATGGTCGAAGAAGTACCGGAAA